>CALWKP010000128.1 GCA_944381295.1 uncultured Clostridia bacterium
CTGCTGCTTTTTCAGCTGTTGCTGTTGCTGCTGCAATTCGCTCAGGCTTGCCGCAGCGACTTGAGAAGTTACCTGAGTCGCCGGAATAACGGTCAGCATGACTGCCGTCAACACCGTTACAGCACCTTTCCAAAATTTCACCGTCTTACCATGCAATGATATCTCCCCCTTCTTTTCTCAAATATTTTCCAATGGAAATAGCTCCGCCAACCGCACCGAATAAGATTCCTGCGCCAATAAAGATCAGGAAAATTCTCACCGTCAAGGGCGCTACAGCGATTGGGGTAAAGAACGGAGCAATATCGGTAATGACTTCCAACAAACTATTGTACGCTATCACGAGCAGCAATGCCGCCACCAAGCCGGAAACAACACCGATCACAACACCTTCCACAACAAATGGCACCCGGATAAACCAGTTGGTCGCGCCAACGGACTTCATGATGCTGATCTCCACACGGCGTGAGAACATCGTCACCCGGATGGTGTTGGCGATAATAAACAGCGAAACAAGACTGAGCAACAGCACAATCCAGAACCCTGCCATTGTCACCAAAGTATCGAGACTGGTGAGCTTTTCCGCGATATCAGAATAGTCGTCTACTTTCTGTACGCCGTCAAGGGCGGTAATTTGTGCGATCGTTTCATCATAAAGGGAAAGGTCCACCAGGGAAATCCGGAACGCATCGGGCAACGGGTTATCCGCGCCCGTCAGGCCCTGAAGAAGGGTATCGTCGTCGCCGAGATACTGCTTGATAGCCTCATCTTTTGGAATAAACTCACAACTTTCGATATTGCCTAATTTTTTAATTTCCTCGCCCACCTGAATGCCAGTCAAGGTAGGAAGTCCATCGTCGAGGACGACCCGGACCGAGTTATCGCCTTCGAGGATCTCCATCGCGCTCCCGATATTCATCGAAAGCAGCACCGCGGCGCCGGTGAGGAGCAAGCAAGAGATCAGCACACCAACGGAAGCAAACGACATGGTACGGTTGCTCCAAACATTGCGCAGACCTTCGCGGAAGAGGTATTTCACGCTACTAAACTTCATGAGACACCACCTCCGTCAACGCCGTATCAGCAACGATCTGTCCACCATGGATCTCAATGACGCGGCGGTGAAAATGCTTGACCAAACGATGTTCATGGGTAACCATGAGGATGGTAGTACCGCGGCGATTGATTTCACTGAGAAGATCAACGATCTCAAACGACAAGGCAGGGTCAATATTCCCGGTAGGCTCATCGGCGATAATCATCGTGGGATTATTGACGAGAGCACGTGCAAGACCAACCCTCTGCTGTTCGCCGCCGGAGAGTTGGTTCGGATAAGCTTTCATTTTTTTCTGGAGGCCGACCAGGCCCAGTATGTATGGAACGCGTTTGCGGATATCACGGGTAGAGGCGCCGATAACGTGCATGGCAAAAGCGACGTTATCGTAAACGGTCATATTATCGATGAGACGGAAATCCTGGAACACGATGCCCATCGTGCGGCGAAGATAAGGGACATCGCGTTTTTTAACGGTAGAAAGTTTCCGTCCGTTCACGATGATTTCCCCGGAATTTGGAGATTCTTCGCACATAATGAGTTTGAGGAAGGTACTTTTCCCTGCGCCGGAGGACCCGACGATAAAGACAAACTCACCTTTTTTCACCTTCAGGTTGACATGTTTGAGAGCTTCCGTACCATTCGGATATGTTTTTGAAACATCCCTAAATTCTATCAAAATTCATCGCTCCAAAATCAAAAAATATCCCATAAGAGGTTTCACCCACTGGTACGTTTCCATGATACCAATGGGTGAAGGCTTTATTATTGCATAAAAGAAATAATTTGTAATAAATTTGTAATTTTTTCAAAAAGGTCTTTTTTCTGTCAGAATTTGACAGGATTGGAAGAAAGGTATTTTTTGACCATCAGGGCTACCTTGAAAACAATAGCATCTTCAAATTCACGAAGATCCAAACCGGTAATCTTTTTAATTTTCTCAAGACGGTAAACAAGGGTATTGCGGTGGACGAACAATTTGCGGGATGTTTCC
Organism: uncultured Clostridia bacterium; assembly: GCA_944381295.1. Lineage (GTDB taxonomy): Bacteria > Bacillota > Clostridia > Oscillospirales > Acutalibacteraceae > CALWKP01. Next base: position 2,046 of record CALWKP010000128.1, read on the forward strand.
GAAACATTCAGGTTGTTCTCAAAGAACCGCTGGATCGTAAACAGCGTCTCGTGATCGAGCGACTCGATCGAACCGCGTTTAAAGACTTCCTTGAGGAACATCTCACACAACGTGGTAGGAAGCTGATAGATCAAACGGGCAATCCCTAAATTGTTATAGCTGACGATCGGTTTTTCGGTGTCGAACACTTTCCCGACTTCCAAAGCGACCTGTGCTTCTTTAAAGGAACGGGCAAGATCTTTGATACCGGTGACGATGGTACCGATACCGACGACACAATGGGTATAGAATTCGCTGGAAAGAGTATCGACAATCGATCCAGCCAACTTGTCCAGATCCTTCGGCTCGATGCCGGCACGAATTTCTTTGACCAGTGCGATATCGGTTTCATTGATATTAATGATAAAATCCTTATTTTTATCAGGGAACAGGTTTTGCACGACGTCATAAGCGGAGACGTCTGAACGGTTCGCCACTTTAATCAACATACACACGCGGCTGACATCGGAATTAAACCGAAGTTCGCGTGCCTTAAGATAAATATCCCCTGGGAGGATGTTATCCAAAATGACATTTTTAATAAAATTGCTGCGGTCATATTTCTCATCATAATATTGTTTGATGCTGCTGAAAGAAACCGCCAACAGATTTGCATACCGTGCAGCTTCGGCATCGCTTCCAGATACAAACACCGCATATTCCGGGCGGGGACGGCTTCCAAAAGATTTATAGGTATAGCCGCCTACTACGAAAGCAGCTGGAGCAGCAAGCGTTTCGGCAGTGATGCTGTCGTTCACTTCGCCAATACGGCCTAACTCACTGCAAGCAATAATGACTGAGGTCTCGTCGATCACACCGATTGTGCGGTCAATCGCGTCGCGCATCTGGTGTACAACGCCTTGAAATAATCTGTTTGACATAGTTCTCCCTCACTTTATATTCATGATATGCAGTAGATAAACAGATATCTTACTAAGAACCATTTCACAATGTGTAGAAAAGTATCACTTATATTGTACACAAACCACGAACGGATTTCAACCTTGTAAACAATAATTTCCCAAAAGATTCGGCCTGTATTTACGGTTTTTACAAAATATTCACACTTTTCTGAAGAGGTTTTACGGAAAAAGGGCCGCGCCAACAGGCACGGCCCCAATTTACTTTACACTCAGTTCAAGATTGTCTTTTCGGTTTCTTTATCAAACAAGTGGCACTTATTCATATCGAAAGCAATCGTGATCTTGTCACCGGACTTCGCAACAGAGGTCGGTTCAACGCGGGCGGTAATGGAGTTGCCTTCGCAGGTCAGATACAGATAGGTTTCAGCACCCATCAATTCGGTAACTTCAACGTCTGCGGTGATGCAGCAATCCTTGAGTTTTTCAATAAAATCCGGTTCATCATGAACATCTTCCGGACGGATACCAAACACAACGTCTTTGCCGACATAAGCGTTCAGAGAATCATCCTTGATCTTTGTTGACGGAATCGGAATAATATCTTTGCCAAACTTCACGACGAACTTGTCGCCCTGTTTGTCGAGTTTTGCATCGATGAAGTTCATTTGCGGAGAGCCCATGAACCCTGCAACAAATTCATTCACCGGATATTCATACAGGTTTTGAGGAGTATCAACCTGCTGAATGAAACCATCCTTCATAACCACGATGCGATCGCCCATGGTCATAGCTTCGGTCTGGTCGTGGGTAACATAAATGAAGGTGGTACCGAGTCTCTTATGTAATTTTGCGATCTCGGTCCTCATCTGTGCACGCAGTTTTGCGTCCAAGTTGGAAAGCGGTTCGTCCAGGAGGAATACCTTCGGGTCACGAACGATAGCACGTCCCAAAGCAACACGCTGCCTCTGGCCACCGGACAGAGCCTTCGGCTTTCTGTCGAGCAGGTGAGAGATGTCCAGAATACGGGCAGCTTCTTCAACGCGGCGTTTGATTTCATCCTTCGGAGTCTTGCGGAGCTTGAGGCCGAATGCCATGTTATCATACACAGTCATGTGCGGATACAGAGCATAGTTCTGGAACACCATTGCGATATCGCGATCCTTCGGAGCGATGTCGTTGGAAAGGGTGTCGCCAATGTACAGCTCGCCTTTGCTGATTTCTTCCAGACCGGCAATCATCCTCAATGTAGTGGACTTACCGCAGCCAGAAGGGCCAACCAGAATAATAAATTCCTTGTCCGCGATCTCCAAGCAGAAGTCCGTAACCGCTGTTACGTTGCCGGAATAGATCTTATAGACATTTCTCAACGATACACTTGCCATAATAAACCTCCTGAAAAGCATCTTTCTGATTTGGGACGATTGACAGCACTCAATATCTGAGTAAATTTATCATTCATATGATAACAGAATCCGTCTGGTTTTTACAGTCCTTTTTTATCCAAACTTTCTTTCGCAGGTTTATGTAAATTTGATAAAAGACAAAACGAATTGAAAAATTTAGTCAATTTTGCCACCTCCAGAAAAAAACCGGATTTTTTCTGGAAATAACCTCCTGTTAGCTTGGATAAAATCGTGTTTTCCCGCGTCCATCACCGGAAAATCAAGGAGAGTTCTTCCTCGGTCAGCTCACGGACACCGCCTGCGGGAAGTGCCGGGTCCAGCTCCAGATCCCCGATCCGGACTCGTTTCAGATGTACCACACGCCGTCCCCTCGCCTGGAACATCCTCTTGACCTGGTGGAATTTCCCCTCGCAGATCCTCACACGCACCTGTATCCCCTGGCCGTCCAACAGCTCCAGCCCCGCCGGAAGACATACCATATCCTCCAGCTCTACTCCTTCCCGGAACGCTTGGATATCCTCCTCGCCTACCGGCCCGTCCAGTTCCGCATGGTATACTTTGAACACATGTTTCTTCGGTGACAGCATCCTGTGTGCAAAATCCCCATCGTTTGTCAGGATCAGAAGGCCTTCGGTATCCCGGTCAAGACGTCCCGCAGGGAACATCCCCTTGACAGAAAGCTCTTCCGGAAGCAGGTCCAATACGGTGCTGGCCCGCGGATCTCTCGTCGCCGAAAGTACTCCCGCGGGCTTATTCATCATCAGATAAACAAACCTGCGGAACCGTAAAGACCGTCCGCCTACCGTTATCTGGTCGGATTCCGGGTTGATTTTTGTCTCGGGTTTTTTTACCAAAATCCCGTTGACCTGCACTTCTCCCCGGCGTATCATTCCTGCACAGTCTTTCCGGCTGCCAATATTCTGTGATACCAGCACTTTATCAAGACGTTCCACGTGACCGCTCCGTTCCGCTTTGTTTTCCTCCGGCCAGTCTCCCTTTCGGATTCTTATCTCATATTGTAACGGTTTTCCCGCGGATGGTCAAGTAATGCTTAATCCGTGGGCCAGGCTGACGCCGGAATCTCCGCCAGACTCTCGTGAACACTGCCTTGCGCTGCTTCCGAAGTTCCGCTTTCCGCAGCGTTCTCCGCCACAGCTCCACCCGCTTTCGAAGTTACCGATTCTTCTGACGAAGAGCTGCTTGCCGCAGGGTCATCCGCTGTACTGCCGGAAGATTCCGGGGCTTCGGATTCCACCTGGCTTTCGGGAAGCGTATCCTGTTGTGACCAGCCGCCTCTTCCGTCGAATCCGGTAATAAATCCATTGAACTTCGGCGAACAGATGTCTCCCGCAACGACCTTCCCTTCATAAACCAGCAGCGTTGCACGAATTCCTTCCTCGCCCGAAGGATGGTTCAAAACCTCATACACCCACTGTTCACATGTTTTCCCCGCATATGGTACAAGGTCCAATCCCTGGGCAATCTGGATACTATTATATCCCTCATAAACTGCATTGAAAGTTTTCGGAATGGTCACCTCGGAAAATTCCAGAGGTTCTTCCTCCACTTTCCAACCGAATTGTTCCAAAAAGGCAATCCGTTCCTGTGGTGTTGCAGCATTCGTCTGATATCCTGGTCCCGACGACGCCCCGTCGCCCCAATCGCCAAATACTGTCAGGGCCAGCAGCCCCAACACCAAAGCCGCTCCCAGGCACAGCAAAATTCTTCCGATTTTGCCGCCGGTTTTTACTGAAACTACAAACATGGCTGGTCCCTCCCTGATTTACGTTCCCTTATACATATGAAAAGAAGAAAAAGAACATTCCGCATCCGGCACCTGAAAAAAACGCTTTTATCTTTACAACCGAATCAAACAATGCTATCCTAAAAAACAGAATGTCTGGAGGTGATCCCGCATGAAAAAAGAGAAGGAAAAAAAGAAAAAACGCAAGGTTTCTGATTCCCTGCCCCCGGAGCAGACGGCTGCTTCTCCGGAAGAAAATACTGTCATCTCCAAAGAACCTCATGATGGAACTATGGATTCTCTCCAATTTTTAACATCTGTCATCGGCGGGAAGTGGAAACTGCGTATTTTATGGTCGTTGAGGTCTCAGGAAGGGGTGCGTTACAGTCTGATCAAAGCGCAAATCCCTGGCATTACCGATATGATGTTAAGCCAGAGTTTACGCGAACTTTCTTCCTGCGGACTGGTAGAACGCTGTCAATTTCAGGAAATCCCCCCGCGGGTGGAATACCACCTGACGCCCATGGGGATGGAGCTGCTGCCTCATTTATCCAATCTGGTGGAATGGGCGCAGGCGCATCAGGGGTAATTTTCCCGTTTGCTCGCTGATTGAAAAAAGGATTTAGGGGTTGCTTTATCTTGAGGGAGCTTTTATCAAGAGTTTTCCTGCTGAAATAGGAACCCACCAGCAAAGCTGGTGGTTCTACAGATGCGGGCAAAGCCCTAAGATACTAGCCACACCTAAAGGCGTTGGTACGGTCTGCCATCTGCAAAAAGATTATTCCTTGCTACCCGTAAAC
>CALWKP010000129.1 GCA_944381295.1 uncultured Clostridia bacterium
AATACATCTCAAACATCAGCTTCACATATTGAGCGGTTTCGGGGTCTGCCACCATCTTCTTTGTGCGGATACCTTCAACCACTGTCGGCTCCAACTGATAACCGTATGGGGCCTGCCCGCTCATGTGAAAGCCTTTCAGGCACCGAGAGTATAATCATGGCATGTTTATCAGTCCGACGATGTTCCGGGAATACATGATGCCGTCCTATGTGGACATCTGCGAGGCGGCAAAGCGCAGCGGCGTAGATGTTGTAGCAGTGGATACGGATGGCTTTGCAGAGCCGTTGTTACCTTTGATGCAGGAATGTGGCGTCAATGCAATGTTCCCGTGGGAAGTAAAGTCGAACAACGATCTTGCTCGTGTAAGAAAAAATTATCCCGAAATGATTCTCCTGGGCGGCCTGGAAAAAGAAGTCATCAATCAAGGAAATGAGGCGTTGATTTATGACGAAGTGATGGGGAAGGTTCCGGAACTGCTTAAGAGTGGACGGTATTTCCCGAATATCGATCACGGAATCCAGCCTCTGGTAGATTTTACATCGATGTGCAAGTTCATGACTTTGCTGCACGAAGTCTGCGGAAATCCAGAAGGAGAATTCCCGCGGATGAGCCTGTAAAAAGACAGTAAAAAACGCCGGCTGATGTCAGCCGGCGAAAGTGTGAGAGAAAATTGCCTGAACTTTAGGCGGGCAAACCGTTCCGAATCTGGAAAAGTTTCGCCCGCCTTTTTAAAGGCGGCGGGAGTCCAGAGGGCAGAGCCCTATGGCAGGAGTTTCAGAGGGCGGCGCCCTCTGGATAGAAAGCGTTTAGGATTTTTTGCGGAAAAGGATGGGGGAAATTCCGGTAACTTCCTTAAATTTCCTACTAAAACTGGATGCATCAGAAAAACCGCATAATACAGCGATTTCCGTCATGCTGAATTGGCTGTATTGAAGTTGTTCTTTCGCATAATTGATTCGAAGATGATTGATGTATTCATTGAAAGTAGTGTTGGTAAGCATCTTAAAGTACTTGCAAAAATTTGTGCGAGAGGTCATAGAGAGTTTTACAACGTCGTCCAGTTTGATGTTTTCTGTAAAGTGCGTTTGAATATAATCCAAACACCGATTTAATGGTTCTGCATAAGCACGGTAACCAGTAAGGCTGGTTTTGGATTGATTGCTGGTGAAATTACGTCCCAGAATAATTAAGAGCTGGACTAAGAGACTATGAAGTAAGTACACAAAACCATCCTGTTGCTCCAGGAATTCTGTGTACATCTCGTCGATGATCTGGCGGACTTTCAGCAAGGAATCGTTTCCGATATAAATTTTCGGAAATGTATTATTCGTACTGTTGCTGAGAAGGTAACTAATAAAAACCGGAAGATCGTCTGTCATATCATTTTTACGCAGAAAATACGTTTCAAAATTAATGGACATGTAGACAAGAGGTCTGCCGGGAACAGTTCGAAGTTCATGATAAACATAAGGGGGTACGACAAAGAGATCCCCTGCGGAAAGAACCACAGAAGTGTCTTTCACATCATGAATCAGGCTTCCTTCTTTGACATAGTGGATTTGGAAAAAGTTATGAGAATGGCGTTGTGCAATAAGATCTTCTTCTGTATATTGTGCAATGGAAAAACCATTTTTTGCGCGGATATGGGCTTCTTCAATGGTCCACATATGTCCTTGTTCTGTGATATTCAAATAGCATTTCATGAAAATCCCCCTTTCCCAAATAGAAGTTATTTTTCTAAACAGTACTTTTTATTATACCATGAGTTTTGTAAAAGTAAATAAATTCATAGAAATGTATGAAAATTAAGGAGATGGAACTATGAAAACCAATAGTTACCTTTGCTATAACGGTAAATTGGAAGAGACCTTGGAACAGTTGAAACATGCAGGGTTTGATCGTGCGGTATTGGCAGGATATCCGGATGGGATTCTTGTAAACGGCCAGAGACTTCCGGATTGCTCGAATGAAAAAATTGCAGAAGCAATGAAAAAATATCCAGGAACCTTTCTTGGATGTGCGTATGTAAATCCTTTGGATTCTGGCGTAATGGCGCAGTTGGATGAGTTAAAGAAGCAAGGATTTCAGGCAATTAAGATTATTCCAGCAGATGGATATCTCCTGGATGATATGACATTATATCCATTTTTTGAAAAAGTGGAGCAGTTAGGCTTTGTGGTGTATGTCGAAGCATCCCTGTGCACTTTCACTTATGAAGATGCAGTAGAAAAACGCAAAGCGCCAAACTCGTTCTTTAATCAGCCGATGAAGCTTGACCCGGTTAGCCGGTTGTTCCCCAAGACGACCTTTGTGATCTTGAATATGGGATTCCCGCTGATGAACGAGGCATGGAGTCTCCATCATGACAGCAAAAACGTCTATTTACACCTGGGTGGAGAAGGAATACATCTTTCCGGACCTGCAATGGGATATGTGAATATGGGTGCAGGCGGATTTATTCCGTTGGATTCCAAGAGAGTCTTGTTTGGGTCCGCATTTAGTGAGAATCTTTTGACAACATCGGTAGTCTGTGAAAGTAAATTCCATATGATGGGATTAAGTTGGGATCAGGCAGTAAAAGCAAATCCTGATCAACTTTATGGAGAGTAAGGCGGTAAGGAAACATGTATATTGATGCACATATCCATTATTTTGACAGTCCAGGATTTATTGATAACCTGCTGCGGGAAATGGACCGCTGCGAAATTGAAAAATCGGTGATGCTGCCAACGTTAGGAGATTCGTCGTGGGAATATGTTGGTCTGACTTTTAAAGAAGTGGATAACAAGGCAATGTACCAGGCGATCAAACCTTATCCGGATCGGTTTATCGGAGCGGTACGGGTTGTGCCGAACGCTCCTGACGCGGTAGATGAATTGCGCCGCTATGCGGATACAGGAATGTTTCGCCTTGCAAAACTTTCTCCTCCAGAAGGCTTTACAATGGATGATCCAAGGTGTTATCCTTTCTATGAAGAATGCGCAAAACTCGGCTATCCGGTGCTGATTCATATGGGCCAGACGAGCGGCCAGTTTATCGGGGAAAAGAAAGCGCGCCATTATCAGTTGAATTCGTCTTTGGGACGTCCGCTTTCGCTGGATGTCGTAGCCAAGGCGTTCCCGGAACTGACGTTCATCATCGCCCATAACGGATACCCCTATATGGTCGAGGCTTGGGCAGTCGCGGCGAATAACCCGAATATTTACCTGGATATTTCCGGGTCCGGTCCCTGGGTGGACTCAACGCCGATGGTCCACAGCGCGTTAGGAGGGGATGCCTTTATTCCGATCGACCTGGATTAAGTGTTTTGGGGGTCGGATAACTG
>CALWKP010000130.1 GCA_944381295.1 uncultured Clostridia bacterium
GTATTTCGTGACAAAGTGAGGGCCGTTTGATGAAAAGTTATCAGCTTGGCATCTATGAAAAGGCGATGCCTAACAGCCTGACTATTGAAGAAAAGCTCCGGTGCGCGAAAAGCTACGGCTATGATTACATGGAGCTGAGCGTGGACGAGACGGACCAGAAATTGGCCCGCCTCGACATGAGCGCCGAGGAACGCGCGGAGATTGTTGCCGCTATGTTCCGGGTGGGTCTGCCGATCCGCTCGATGTGCCTGAGCGGCCACCGCAAATATCCGCTTGGCAGCGCTGACGAGGCCACCCGCTCTCGCGGTATGGAGATCATGGAAAAGGCGATCATTCTCGCCTGCGACCTCGGCATCCGCATGATCCAAATTGCCGGCTACGACGTTTATTACGAGGAATCCACGCAGCAGACCCGGGCATGGTTCCTCGAGAATTTGAAAAAATCTGTGGAAATCGCCGCAAAATACGGCGTCATCCTGGCGTTTGAGACCATGGAAACGCCGTTCCTGAATAACTGCAAGAAGGCCATGCGCTACATCTCGGAGATCAATTCGCCGTACCTCAAGGTTTACCCGGATATCGGCAACTGCACGAACGCCGCGTTGGAATACCACGAAGACGTGATCGAAGATTTCCTGTGCGCGCGCGGTCAGGTATCCGCGATGCACCTCAAGGAAACGGTACCCGGCAAATACCGCGAAATCGAGTTCGGTACCGGCCACGTCGATTTTGAACGCGCCGTCCGCACCGCGCTGGACAACGGTGTGCGGATGTTCGTGACGGAATTCTGGGATGTTCCGGATCACGAATATCATGAACATATCCGCTATTCGAAAGAGTTCATCGACAAAGTTTTTGAAAAGGTTTTGGAGAAATCCTGATTTGGGGAAAGGAATTGTGACATGGAGTATAAAAATCAGTACATTAAACGCTTGATCTCCCGCATGACGCTGGATCAGAAAGTCGGCCAGATGATGACGCTTGGATTTGCAGGCGTTATCGCAAAATCCAATATTTACGACTACATTACGAAATACAACTGCGGCGGCCTGCGGCTTTCCCCGGAAGTTCGCACCTTCGGCGCTTACGTCAACCCGCTCACCGGAAAACAGATTATGGATTTCGGCAATACTTCCGGCGTGAAGTACGGCAAGCAGGCGCCTGTCTGCGCGATGTCCGATTACAAGGCGGTCCTGGATGACCTTCAGAAGACTGCTCGTAACCGTCCGTTAGGGATTCCGCTGCATCTGACCACCGACATGGAAGGCGGCACCAGCACCGACCCGTACTGGGATGAGCTGAGCAAATTCCCCCGTCCGATGGGTCTGCGCGCCACCGACGACAGCACCCTTGCCTATGAAGCCGCAAAAGCATCTGCACGTCAGCTGTCGTCCCTGGGCATCAACTGGATCCATTCACCGGTCCTGGACGTCAACAGCGATACCCGCAATCCTGAGATTTATATCCGTTCCTATTCCGAAAAAGCCGAAGAGGTTGTGGAATATTCCGAACAGACCTGCCGCGGCTTCAAAGAAGGCGGCATCGTGGCAACCGGCAAGCATTTCCCGGGCCGCGGACACTCCTCCATTGACGCACATTTCCAGGTACCGACCATCGAGGTCGATGCGGAAACCATGCGTTCCCGCGAGCTGTTACCTTACAAGAACCTCATCAAGAAGGGGCTCCTCCCCTGCATCATGATCGCACACAGCATTTTCCCGGCGTTCGACCCGGACAACATCGCTACGGTATCCCGCAAAGTGATCACCGGGCTGCTCCGTGAAGAACTGGGCTACGAAGGCGTCATCACCACCGACAGCATGACGATGGGCGGTATCGTCAGCAAATACGGCGTTGCCAATGCCTGCGCACTCGCACTGGAAGCCGGTGCTGACCTGGTGCTGATGAAGGCAGAAAACAACCTGGTCGAAGAAACCTTCAACAAGATCAAGGAATTCGTGGTATCCGGCCGCATTTCCGAACAGGAACTCAACGACAAGATGTACCGCATCCTGAGCACCAAATACGAATATGGCCTGTTCCATGAGAGCAAGAACAACGGGGAATCCCCGGAAGAAGTTGCGGCAAGCCGCGAGATCATCGACCTGTCGAAGCAGATCGCACGGCGGTCCGTCGTGATTGCGCGCGACAAGGCAGGACTTTTGCCGATTGCATGCGGCGGCAAGACTCTCATTGTTGAGCAGAAGGTCAAAGAATACAACGGCCTGCGCTGGCATTCGGGCATCCTGCATGAAGATTGCCTGAAATACGACCCGACAGCAGCATACCTCGAGACAGACTACACCTTTGATGCGGCGGATAAAGCGTCGATCGAAGCGCGTCTGGACCAGTATGACACCATTGTCATCACCAACTATTATCTGCGCGGCAATCTGAACAACCGCGATTACATTGATGACCTGTGCAAGAACCACCCGGAGAAAAAGATCATCGTCATCACGAACACCCCGTATGAAGAGCTGTCGATTCCGGAACACGCCAAGACAGTCATTGTATCGTTCACCTGCGCACCGAACAATGTGGAAGTAGTGGCAGGCGTCCTGTACGGTAAGATGACAGCGGAAGGCGTATGGCCGGTAGCGAAGCGTCTGGACGTGTAAGCGCACAAGGAGGTAAGCGGATGGATAAGACAAAGATTGAGAATTTCCAGCGGACAAAAGATTTCCTGTTGTGCGTGGATTCCGACGGATGTGCGATGAACACCATGGAGATCAAGCATCGCCGGAGCTTTGGCCCAAAGATCATTGAAGTATGGGGTCTGGAAGCCGACCAGGAAAGAATCCTGGACATGTGGAACCACCTGAACCTGTATGCAAGTACGCGCGGCATTAACCGGTTCAAGGGTCTGGCGGCGTTGTTTGAGAAGCTGGATGCAGAAGGCATTGCACAAATCCCAGGCTGGCGCGAGCTGAAGGAATGGGCAGACACAACGCCGGCGCTGTCGAACGCAGCGCTGAAAGCTGAAATCGAAAAGACCGGAAAAGAAATCCTGAAACAGGCATATGACTGGTCGCTGCGCGTAAACGAAAGCATTGCGCAGATCCCGATGGAGGACGGCGGACCGTTTGAGAACGTCAAGGAAACCCTGGCGATGGCTGGAGAAAAAGCAAACATCTCGATCGTATCGTCGGCGAACGGCCAGGCAATCCAGGATGAATGGGGACATTTCGGCCTTGCTGAATACACAGATGCCATGCTCGGCCAGGAAGCCGGGACAAAATCGATCTGCATTGAGGGCCTGAAAGCAAAGGGCGGCTATGCAGACGATCACATCCTGATGACCGGGGACGCATTAGGCGACCTGAAAGCGGCAGAGGATAACGGCGTACTGTTCTATCCGATCATTGCCGGACAGGAAGGAAAATCGTGGAAACGCCTGCATGACGAAGCATTCCCGAGATTTCTCGCCGGAACCTATGCGGGAGAGTATCAGAAATCCCTGCTGGACGAATTCAAAGCGCTCCTTTCCGATTGACGGTACAGCAGCGGCGCACGGCCCGCAGCGCGGTCTGGAAGCCGCTGTGAAAATACCATTTGTATAATCTTCTTATTTTATTGCAAAAACCACCTGGTTTTCCTCGGGAAACCGGGTGGTTTTTGCGTTGCTCCCGCCTATTTTTTTCTCCCGGCCGCACCAAACGGATTCCGGGGCCGCCCCCGCTTCCTGTAACGGGATTGCGTTCCCCTTGTCTGAGCTGATTCGCAAAATCATCCAAAACGGGCGAAAACGTCCGAAAACCGCTGTTTTCCGGCATTGCAAATTTTCCTGAAAATCCGTATGATTATAGCAACGGTTTACCGTTTACTCAAACGTTTGCGTGATTCCCCAGAAATTTGTGTGAGGAGGATTTTTCATGTCTTTTCCATTTGACCAGAACCCCCCGGAATCTCAGGAACCACGGGAAGCTCCCCAAAATTCCGGAAAGGTTTACACCGTCCCGAAAGTGCCGTCCAAGAAAATCAAAAACATCGTCATCACCGCAGTCGTGGCGGCCGCCGTATTGATTTTAGGATTCCAGTCCTTTTACATCATCAACGAACAGGAAAACGCTGTTGTTGTCACATTGGGCACGCCGTCCGCGGTAACAACTCCGGGCCTTCATCTCAAGGTGCCGCTGCTTCAGCAGGTACGCAAAGTCGATATGACGATCAAAAGTTTTCCGATTGGCTATGATATGCAGACTTCGGAATCCATTCTGGATGAATCCTTGATGATTACTTCGGATTATAATTTTGTCAATGTCGATTTCTTTGTGGAATATCGTGTCACCGACCCAATCAAGGCTTTGTATGCCAGCCGTGACCCGGTAGGAATTTTAAAATCAGTAAGCCAAAGCTATATCCGCGATACGATCGGGATGTATCCGGTAGACGATGTCATTACCACAGGGAAAAGCCAGATTCAAAGCGAGATCAAGGAAAAAATCATTGCCCGCATGGAGGAAGAAGATTTAGGAATCCAGCTGGTAAACATCACAATTCAGGATGCTGAGCCGCCGACAACGGAAGTACTGGACGCCTTTAAAGCGGTAGAGACAGCAAAACAAGGAAAGGAAACCGCAGTAAACAACGCGAATAAATACCGTTCTGAACAGATGCCGGCAGCGGAAGCCCAGGCAGACCAGATCATCCAGCAGGCGGAAGGTGAAAAAGCGTCGCGCATCAACGAGGCAACCGGCCAGGCCGAACGGTTTAATGCAATGTACGAAGAATATGTCCAGTATCCGCTGATTACCAAACAACGCATGTTCTACGAAGCGATGGAAGAGATCCTGCCGGATATGAAAGTCATCATCCAGGATGAATCCGGCAATACGCTGAATCTTCTGCCGTTAGACCAGATACCGTCAGAGGAAAAGGAGGAAACGCCATGAAACTGAAAAAAGCAATCGTGATTGCGGCAGTTGCCGTCATCGGGATTATCGGGATTTCGGGCAGCGTTGTCGTGACGCAGCAAAACGAATATAATGTCATCCGCCAATTTGGCCGGGTTATGGATATCCGGACAGAACCGGGGGTCAGTTTCAAAATCCCCTTTATCCAGACATCCGATACCTTCCCGAACACGTTATTGTTATATGATCTGCCGATATCCGATGTCATCACCCAGGACAAAAAGACCATGGTAACCGACAGCTTTGCGTTATGGCGGATCAGTGACCCGCAAAAGTTCATCCAATCGCTGAACGGCCAGATGTCGGTAGCAGAGAACCGGATTTCCAGCAACGTCTACCAGGCAGTGAAGAACGTCATCAGCTCCAAAACACAGACAGAAGTAATCAGTGGGCGCGACGGTGAACTTGCGGCAGCGATCAAGGAAAACGTTGGGGATACGATGGAGCAATACGGGATTGAACTGGTAGCCGTAGAAACCAAACATTTGGATTTGCCGAGCGACAACAAAGAAGCCGTGTACCAGCGGATGATTTCCGAACGCAACAATATTGCGGCAAGTTACACAGCGGAAGGGGAATCCGAGGCGACCAAAATCCGGAGCGAGACGGATAAGGAAGTCGAGATCATGTTAAGCGAAGCGAAAGCGAAAGCGGAAATCCTGCGGGCAGAAGGCGAAGCGGAATACATGAAAATCCTCTCGGCAGCATACTCTGATGAAAGCCGTGCAGATTTTTACAGTTTCGTACGGGCATTGGATGCAGCGGAAGCAAGCCTTTCGAGCGGAGACAAGACCCTGTTCTTATCAAAAGATTCCCCATTAGTGGAGATTTTCTACAATGTCGAATAAAAAAATCATTGGGGATGACAGGAACCGGCAGCACGTCCGTCCCCCATCATATGAGGAGGGCAAAAGCATTCTTTGCTTTTGCCCTCCTGTTTGTGTATTCAGCAGAGCCCGACAGTTTTGTCAACGACGGCGAAGCCGTTCATTTCATCGTTGACAAAGCTTGTCGGGGTCTGCTATTTTTCGCGGTAGATGTTAGAAGGAAACCCTCCTGGGCTATTGCCTGATAACATCCATACATTCCCATCAGCAAAAAACGCGGGCACGAAAGAGATTTCCCACTGATTGCCAGGCGGTGGCCACGACGCGCACCTGCGGTGAGCAGGCCGGGCGCGGGGTGTTACCGAGGAAAATACCTCGGTGACGCCCGAGAGCAGTAACATGCTCCCAGGTCAAACCGCGGGCAGCAAAGTGTTTTCCCGCAGATAGCCAGGCGGAGGTCACGACGCGTGCGCGACTTGCTGACCGCAGGTCCGTGCGCGGTTCGCCGACCGAAGGCCTGCCCTCTCAGACGTTAAAGCGGAATAATACGATATCCCCATCTTTCATTACATAGTCTTTTCCTTCTGACCGCACCAACCCTTTTTCTTTGGCCGCCGCCATCGTGCCGCACGCCATCAGATCATCAAATGCTACCACTTCTGCCCGGATAAACCCGCGCTCAAAATCAGAATGGATTTTTCCTGCCGCCTGCGGTGCCTTCGTCCCTTTCTTGATAGTCCAGGCCCTTACTTCCGGCTGCCCTGCTGTCAGATATGATATCAACCCCAACAGGCTGTAACATTCGTTAATCAACCGGTCCAGGCCGGATTCTTCCAACCCCATATCTGAGAGGAACAGCGCTTTTTCTTCCGGGTCCATCCCCGCGATCTCCGCTTCGATTTCTGCGCAGATCGGCAGCACCCCTGCGTGCTCCTTGTCCGCGATCTCTTTCACCACCTGGAAATACCGATTCTTTTCTACCCCGCCTTTGAAATCATCTTCACTCATATTTGCGGCGTAAATTACCGGCTTGTTCGTCAGCAGTGATACCGTCGATAACAGTTCCGCTTCCTCTTCCGTACATTCCACGCTGCGCGCCGATTTGCCTTCATCCAACGCCTTGCGTACCCTCTGGAAAAAGTCATATTCTTCCTGGTACTTTTTATCCGCTTTCATCATTTTCTGTGTCTTGTCAATCCGGCGGTCAAGAACCTCCATATCCGACAAAATCAGTTCCAGATCGATCGTTTCGACGTCCCGCGCGGGGTCAATGCTTCCTTCCACGTGCACGATATCATCGTTTTCAAAACACCGTACCACATGGACAATTGCATCCACTTCCCGGATGTTCGCCAGGAACTTGTTCCCCAGACCTTCCCCTTTGGACGCGCCGCGTACCAAGCCTGCAATATCCACAAATTCAATCGTCGCCGGCGTGTACTTTTCCGGATGATACATCTCCGCCAGCTTGTCCAGCCGCTTATCCGGCACCGCGACCACCCCTACGTTCGGTTCAATCGTACAGAACGGATAGTTTGCCGACTGTGCTCCCGCGTTTGTGATCGCATTAAATAATGTGCTTTTGCCTACATTTGGCAGCCCTACGATTCCTAATTTCATGTATCCCTGCATCTCCTTTATTTTCAAGGGTTTGCGGCCTTTAGGAGATGGCTCATACACCATTTCTACACCATTTAGGCCGCGCTATCTGATTTCTTGGTGTTGTCACCCGCTGAAGTTTGCTCCAGTTGGGTG
>CALWKP010000131.1 GCA_944381295.1 uncultured Clostridia bacterium
GGCAGAATTGGCATTTTTGACTTTAATCGTTGCGGGGATAACGTTCTCTATTACGATGCTATTATGCAGGCAATTTTTGAGGCAAGGCTCATGGATTACCCAAACGAAATTGCCGGAAAACAGGAAGACATTATCCTATCTGCGTTTTTGAAAGGCTATCATCAGGAAAGACCTTTTACAAATGAACAAAGAGAGGTATTTCCATATTTATACGCCCTTGTTTCCGCTTTTTGGAGCGATGATATTAAATGGGATGAAAATAGCCTTTGCCATGCTGTTGAGGCAGGGGATACCGAGACTGCTCATCAATGGCTGAAAGAAATCTACAGTCGTATATTATCCCGCCCTAAAATGCCTCTATAAACCGCATGAATACAACAAAAGCCCTTAGCTATAGTATACCCACAGCTAAGGGCTTGTCTATATGGATTCTTTCGCCACACAACCGCTCGTCAATCATTCTGTAACCCATAAACCGCTGGATTAAAAGAATAGTGGCTTTTGTGTGGCTGTTATCAAAAGGCCTCCTGAAGCGCTGCAAACCCGCATAAATACTGGATTTTTAAGCACATCTCAGCCGAAAGTCATCATTCCCACTCGATTGTGGCGATTGGCTTTGGTGACAAGTCGTAACAAACTCGATTGACATTTTTTACTTCTTTTAGAATTCTATCAGTAATCTTTAGCAGAACGGGCCAGTCTAATTGTTCGATAGAAGCCGTCATTGCATCAATTGTATTGACCGCACGGATAATAACCGGATATTCAAAACTTCTTGCATGGTCACGTACTCCCACTGACTTAAAATCTGGCACGATTGTGAAATACTGCCACACTTTTTTGTCAAGTCCGGATTTCTGGAACTCTTCCCGCAGTATCGCATCCGATTCTCTGACCGCTTCCAGACGATCTCTTGTAATCGCGCCTAAACAACGCACACCAAGTCCAGGTCCTGGGAACGGCTGACGATAAACCATACTGTCCGGCAATCCTAATTCCTTGCCACAGGCACGTACTTCATCTTTAAAGAGTTGTTTCAACGGCTCGACCAGATCAAACTTCAAATCTTCCGGGAGCCCTCCCACATTGTGATGGGATTTTACCATTTTTGCTGTCTTTGTACCACTTTCCACAATATCAGGATAAATTGTTCCTTGTGCAAGGAAATCAATTCCCTCTAACTTTCTGGCTTCTTCTTCAAAAACACGGATAAATTCAGCGCCAATAATTTTCCGTTTCTTTTCTGGATCAGCTACCCCTTCCAATTTTCCAAGGAAGCGTTCGCTGGCATCTACATAAATCAAATTAGCACTCATTTGATTCCGGAACACTTCTACAACCTGCTCAGGTTCTCCTTTTCGCAGTAATCCATGGTTTACATGTACACAAGTGAGTTGCTTTCCAATTGCTTTAATTAACAAAGCAGCAACCACAGAACTGTCTACGCCACCAGATAAAGCCAGTAATACCTTCTTATCTCCAACTTGGTCACGAATCAGTTCGATTTGATCGGCGATGAAATTCTGCATATTCCAATTTTGCTCAGCATGACAGTTATCCAGAACAAATGGACGAAGAATTTCTGCCATTTTTTCTTCTTCTGGCAACTTTTCCATCATAGAAATACCCATATTTTTTGCTTTAGGATGATCTATTGCTAAAACAGAATACCCACATTGATAAATTTCCTTAGCAACATCAATTTCCTGCCCATCCACAACACGGTTCGGTCCCCCGTTCACAATAACGCCTTTTACATTAGGCAACTTCTTTAACGCATCCAGCGTAATATCATGAGGATAAATTTCACTGTATACGCCTAAACTACGAATAGCTCTTGCAACAGCTGTATTTTGGGTACTTCCAAGGTCTAAAATGACAATCATATCCTGTTTCATTCCAATATCTTCCTTTCCGAACGATAAGTTTGATTTTATTATATCTGTTTCCCAAGAAAACCTCAATATTTTTCTGTAAAAATCGTTTTTCGCCACATTTTTCTGTATTAATTCATTTAAGGAAACGTAAAGAATAAATTAGTTGATTTCCACCACATTTTTCCTTATAATGTATTTTGGTATAGTTTTTAGATTATCACGGACGGGGGACACACTATGAGAAAAACAAAAATTATTTGCACGTTAGGACCAGCAACCGATAACGAGGAAACTTTGCGAAGCCTCATGCTTGCCGGTATGGATGTTGCCAGATTGAATTTTTCCCATCAGACACAGGAAGAACAAAAAGTTCGTGCTGATATGGTAAAACGTCTGCGCGAAGAATTGGATCTTCCTGTCGCTCTGTTATTAGATACTAAAGGGCCTGAAATTCGAGTAACAAATTTCAGTACTCCAAAAGTTACTTTAAAACAAGGAAATCCTTTTACTCTGACAACTCGCGATATTGTAGGGAACGATACAATTGCAGGAGTAACTTTCTCTAATCTTGCACAGGAAGTATATCCAGGCGTTAAGATTTTGATTGACGATGGATTGATTGAATTACGGGTAGACTCCTGTTCTGATACGGACGTACACTGCACAGTGATTAATGGTGGTACAATCTCTTCTTATAAGGGGATTAATATTCCTGATGTAGATTTGTCTCTCCCGTTCATCAGCGAACAAGATCAAAAAGATATTGAATTTGCGGTAAGAGAGGATTTTGATTTTATTGCAGCATCTTTTACACGAAATGCACAGGATATTATCACTATGCGTACAGAACTGGAACGCTTAGATTGTCATAAAATTCGATTGATTGCTAAAATAGAAAATTCCAGCGGTGTTGATAACATTGATGAGATTATTCGTTTTTCTGATGGAATCATGGTAGCCCGCGGAGATTTAGGTGTAGAAATTCCGATTGAAGAGGTTCCAATTATCCAGAAAAAGCTAATTAAAAAAGCATATACCGCAGGAAAACAGGTAATTACCGCAACACAGATGCTGGATTCCATGATTAAGAACCCACGTCCAACCCGTGCGGAATCCACTGACGTTGCAAATGCGATCTATGATGGTACCAGCGCAATTATGCTTTCCGGGGAGACAGCTGCAGGCCAGTATCCGTTGGAGGCATTGAAAACAATGGCTACCATTGCTGAACGAGCCGAACGTGATATCAACTATAAACAGAGATTTTCCAACAGGGATTTTGAAGGCGCTCCTAATGTTACAGCGGCGATTTCCCATGCAACCTGTACGACAGCACATGATCTGGGCGCCGTCGCAATTATGACCGTTTCCAAATCTGGACAGACTGCCCGTACTATTTCCAAATATCGTCCCGGCTGTCCTATTATTTGCGGCACTACCGATCTCACGGTTCGTCGGCAAATGAATCTTTCCTGGGGAGTTATCCCGATCATGGTGGAAGAAAAAGACAATACTGATGAATTATTCGATCATGTTGTCGATGTAGCTCGTGGACGTGGACTCGTTAAAAACGGAGATCTAGTTGTCATTACTGCCGGCGTCCCCTTAGGTATTTCTGGTACAACAAACTTGTTAAAAGTCCAGCTCGTTGGTGATATTTTGGTCTCCGGAGTGGGAGTGAATAAGGGGATTACCTGCGGAAATTTGTGTGTATGCACAGATCATGAACAGGCAAAAAATGAATTTAAAGAAGGCGATATTCTGGTATTGCCGTTTACTGATAACAATATTCTTACCCTCATGAAATCCGCATCAGGAATTATTACGGAAGCTGATGGAATGAATTCTCATGCGGCTATTGTAGGATTAGCTTTGGATAAGCCTGTAATTGTTGGTGCAAAAAATGCTACTCAACTATTAAAGAGTGGGACGACTGTCACATTAGATGCTTCGCGGGGGATTGTGTACTGTGGAGTAGAAAAAACTTTGAGGGCATAAAACCGAAGTTTTCTAAAAATCATTTCTAAAAAAGCACCTGATTCTGTTTTTAAAACGAATCAGGTGCTTTTCTGTGAGAGTATTTATATGATTCCGAATTATTTTGCTTCGAAAAATGCCTTGATGCCTTTATAAGTCATATATACGTCCAGCTTGGAGATAACTTCCATCGGGGAATGCATGGACAACACTGGAACTCCTACATCAACAACATCTACATTCAGATTCGCAATATACATTGCTACTGTTCCACCGCCGCCAGCGTCTACTTTCCCAAGTTCTCCGGTCTGCCACAAAACATCGTTTTTGCAGAACAGATTTCTGACTTCCGCCATAAATTCTGCCGAAGCCTCTGAAGTTCCGGATTTTCCCCTGGAACCAGTATACTTCATGACAGATACACCATTATTTAAATAGCAGGAATTATTTGCCTCGTAAACACTGGAATAAGTTGGATCAAATGCAGCGCCAACATCGGCAGACAGGCATTTCGATTTTGTCAAGACATCACGGACATTCAGTCCTTCCATATCAGCAAGGTCTTCTATAAAATACTTCATAAAAGAAGAGTTCAATCCAGTATTTCCATCACTGCCAACCTCTTCTTTATCTGCCAAAACCGCCATTACTGTATGAGTGGGTGCTTTACAATTCAAAGCAGCCTCTAAGGAAGGATATGCGCAGACCCTGTCGTCGTGACCATAGGCGCCGATCATACTACGATCAAATCCCAAATCACGTGCTTTAAATGCCGGTACAAATTCAATTTCACTGGATACCAAATCTTCTTCTGTAATGCCATATTTTTCGTTAAGAATTTTCATGACATTCAACTTGAACAATTTTTCGCCTGCTCCATCCTCGGTACGTACAGGACGGCTTCCGATCAATACATTCAAGTTCTCCCCTTCAATTGCTTTGGCCAGAGTTTTGGTCATCTGTTCCGTACCTAAATGGGGCAGCAGGTCGGTAACGCAAAATTGCGGTTCTCCTTCTTCTTCCCCGATTCTTACATCAATATAGCTGCCATCCTTGCGGACAATCCGTCCATGCATTGCCAAAGGAAGCGCTGTCCACTGATATTTTTTGATTCCTCCATAATAATGCGTCTTAAACAGTGCCAAATCATTTGCTTCATATAACGGATATGGCTTCAAATCAAGCCTTGGTGAGTCAATATGGGCTGCTGCGATGCGTACCCCATCTTTACAGCCCTCTTTTCCGATCACAGCAAGAATCAGGGATTTGCCACGGTTGTTATAATAAACTTTATCACCAGCTTTATATTTTGCGGTGCTGTCAAACGGTACAAACCCATTTTTTTCTGCCAATCTTACCGTATATGCAACACATTCCCGTTCTGTTTTGGATTCATCTAAAAACTTTTTGTAATCCTCGCAAAAGTCATCTGCTTTCTTAATCTTTTCATCTGTCACATCAAAAAAACCATTTTTCCGGGAAATCAATAATTCCCTGGCCAATGATTCAATTCCATTTTTTTCTGCTTTTTTAGACATAACCATTTTCCTCCTATAAGATTTATATATTTCGATAGCAGAGTTCCCCCCACTATTTCTGACAAATACTTCGTTAAGAATACAATTTCTTGTAAATTTCAAGATTATTGAAAACTCTCTCCACATATTGTTCTGTTTCCGGATAAGGAATTTCCAATAGCGTTTCTCCATCTGGAGAAATCTGCGGATCGCTTAGCCATCCGGACACAGTACCAATTCCTGCATTGTAAGCGCTTAAGGCCGTTGCTTCACAAGGGTACATCGATAACAACATCGATAACAGTTTACAACCATACCGGATATTTATTTCAGGGTCTTCCATATCTTTTTCTGTATATTCACGATCCTCCTGTAATTTTGTGTGAATCCATTCAAATGTCTGGGGCGTAAGTTGCATAAGCCCCACTGCGCCAGCATGAGAATGTGCTGACGGATCAAAATTGCTTTCCGCTTTAATAATAGAGTACACTAACATTTCATCCAATCCGTAACGCTCTGATTCTTCCTTTACAATATCGCTGTATTTGATTGGATAAGCCTGCCGCAAAAAAAATTGATATCCCTGCGTCAGACAGAAAAAACCTATACACAATACGATTGCAATCCACAGGAGATGTTTCCAAACAGGTTTTTTCTTTTGTCTTGCCTCGATCATGCTGGCTCCTTTCCTTCTTGACAGTAGATTGCCCGAAGAATACTGCGAATACTTTCTGGCAATTCTTCAATAGGACCTGATCCATCTACCAAAAAATCTGCCCGTGAGCTATAATAAAAATTTTCATGCTGTGCTTTGATACGGGAACGTGCTAATTCTTCTGAAATATTGTCACGAAGCATAATACGCTCCAAACGTACAGTTTCTGGAGCAGTCACGGCAATCACCGCATCGCAAATAGCATCTGCACCACTTTCGTACAGGAGGGGCGCATCAATGATTACACAAGCAATTCCAGCTTGATGGAATTTGACAATTTCTTGATCGGCGAGTTTTAAAATCCATGGATGAGTGATATGATTCAAGCG
>CALWKP010000132.1 GCA_944381295.1 uncultured Clostridia bacterium
GCGTTGATGAACTGCTGCGCACAGCGCGGAGAACGTCCGCCGCGTTCCAACGCCCATCGTTCTGCCCCTGCTTCCAGTTCCGGCAGATGTTCTTCTATCCCGCGCAGATGCGCCAGCTGACGAATAATCCCCAGATACTGCGCTTTATCCGGCAGCGAGAAATTGATTGCCAGCCCAAAACGGTCCGCCAGCGACAAACTTTCCTGAATCGTGTCGCCGCGATGCACTTCGTCGCCTTCCCGGTCCGAAAACGTCTCCCGCAGCAGATGCCGCCGATTCGACGTCGCATAGATCAGCGTATTTTCTGGACGCGCCGCAAGACCGCCTTCCAACACCGCTTTCAGCGCTGCATAGGTATCGTCCTGCCGCGAAAACGACAGATCGTCAATAAACACGATAAACCGCATCGGTACCCCCGCAATTTGATCGACCAAAAACGGGAAATCCATCAGGCTTTCCTTGGGCATCTCGATCACGCGCAGGCCCTCCGGATAAAATTCGTTCAGCATCGCCTTTACTGTGGACGATTTTCCTGTTCCCCGGTCGCCGTACAGCAAGCAATTGTTCGCCGGCAACCCTTTCAAAAATGCCCGGGTATTTTCCACCGCCATCGACCGCTGC
Source organism: uncultured Clostridia bacterium (assembly GCA_944381295.1). Classification (GTDB taxonomy): domain Bacteria; phylum Bacillota; class Clostridia; order Oscillospirales; family Acutalibacteraceae; genus CALWKP01. Next base: position 622 of record CALWKP010000132.1, read on the forward strand.
AGCTCATAGCCTTTCAGCTCGTCCAACCGAGTCCTATCCGGATACGCCACCGGCTGAATCTTTCCGCCGCGCCAGATGAACGCCCGGTACCGTGCATACATTCCACAGCCGTGCCCATGATAGTAGGCCGCCATATTCGTGAGGCAGTCTTTCAGGCTTCCCCGCAGTGGTTCCACCGGGGTCCCGGTTTCCCATCGCGGAAGGTCCAGGGCATCCAATTCCGCCGCATAAGCGGTCCCTGCAATCACTTCTTCCGGCGTGATCTGCGCAATTTCCAAAATGATCCGCAAATCGCGTTTCACGGCATCCATGGCCGTTTCCGGGATACGGTTCCCGCCAGTGGCCGCAATCGAAAATGCATTTTCGTCATAAAGCGCAGTCCCGGTAATGCATCCGGCAAAATTCTCGGCATAACCGCGCTCCGCCAGAACAGCAAAAAAATGCCCCCATGCCGGAAGAAACTCTTCCATGGGTCCGCCGGCAGACTTCAACAACCGGAAAAACGCTGCCGGAACAGTACGATTTAAAATTCCTTTATACACGGAAAGCGACGCTAATTTGAGCGCCGCTGTTTTGATCTGGTTCATGGCGCTGACCCCTTTTGTTTTTTTCTATTGTACCCTTGCATCCTGCGCGTTGTCAATCCCAATGCAAGGAAACCTGGGATGGTCTCTCACCTCACAAAAGGACATGCCTGACATAATGGCCAGAAGAAAAAACGGACACTCCCTCCGGATAAAAAATGCGGGATTTTCGCAGGATTTCCGTTTCATTTATTGATATCGTTGGTCATGCGGCAATCAAATCCCGGCTGAGAAAAACACAAATACTGCGAAAGATTTGCGTTGACGCAGAAAGCAAAAGAGATTATAATAATTAGAAAGTTGCAAAAAGTCCTTTGGAAAATTGCAAAATCTCATTCTTTTGGTTCTGGAAAGGAGGGCGACCGATGATCAGCGGAGCAGAAATCATGGTGAAATGTTTGGAACAAGAAGGCGTTTCCCTGACGTTTGGATATCCGGGTGCGGCCATCTGCCCTTTTTACGATAAGTTATATCAGTCCGAGATTCGTCATATCCTGGTGCGTGAGGAACAGAATGCAGCGCACATGGCGAGCGGCTATGCACGCTCCTGCGGGAAACCTGGCGTATGTATCGCGACATCCGGACCGGGTGCGACGAACCTGATCACGGGTCTTGCTACGGCCTATATGGACTCGATCCCGATGGTCGCCATTACCGGACAGGTCAATTCAGAGCTTCTGGGACGTGACGTATTCCAGGAAGCCGATATCACCGGCGCCTGTGAATCGTTTACCAAACACAGTTACCTGGTGAAAAGCGCCTCTGACTTGCCACGTATTTTTAAGGAAGCATTTTATATCGCGTCCACTGGACGACCGGGGCCGGTGCTGATCGACGTCCCATTCGATATCCAGAAACAGGAAGTTGAAACATTTGTTTATCCGGAAAAAGCGAATATTATTGGATATAAACCCCGCACACAGGGGCATCCGCTCCAGATCAAACGCGCCCTGGAAGCGATGGCGGAAGCGAAACGTCCGATCATCTGCTGCGGCGGCGGCGTCGTACTGGCCGGCGCAAGGCGGGAAATGATCGCCCTGGCAGAGCGCACCGGCATCCCGGTGGTTTCCACGATGATGGGGCTCGGTGTCATCCCGATGGACAGCGACCGGTATCTGGGAATGATCGGCTCCCACGGGCACAAAAACGCGAACCGCGCCATGCACGATGCCGACCTGATTTTGCTATGCGGCGCGCGGGTGGGCGACCGGGCGATCGCCGCGCCCGAACAGGTGGCGGAAAAAGCCACGATCATCCATATCGATATTGACCCGGCAGAAATCGGAAAAAATATGACCGCACACATCCCGATCGTAGGGGATATCCGGCAAGTCCTCGGGACGTTGGCAGAAAAAGCACGAACCTGTGCGCCGAAGGAATGGGTGGAATCGGTATTGCAGTATAAGGCGGATTATCTGCCGCGCGGAGAAGAATCCGAAACCTGTGTGGAACCGCGCAGTTTTATCCGGAAGCTTTCCTCGATGATGAAAGACGACGCGATCGTTGTGGCGGACGTTGGACAAAACCAAATCTGGGCCGCCAACAATTTCAATGTGAAAGAAGGACGGTTCCTGACTTCCGGGGGGCTTGGGACCATGGGATATTCCTTACCGGCAGCGATCGGCGCAAAACTGGCCAAACCGCGGCGTCAGGTGGTATCGATCTGCGGGGACGGAGCGTTCCAGATGTGCATGTGTGAACTCGGCACACTGCGTCAAAATGATGTCAACGTAAAAATCATTATTATGGAAAACCAGCGGCTCGGCATGGTCCGCGAAGTGCAGGACAACCTGTACGGGAAACGGCATGCGGCGACGATACTGGACCAAGGCAGCCCGGATTTTGTGATGCTGGCGCAGGCGTATGGCATTGAGACCGCAAGAGCGGAAACGAACGCCCAGGCAAACGAACTGGCACGCAAAATGCTGGCGTCAAATAAACCGTTTGTGCTGGTGTGCAGGGTCGATCCCGACCTACCGACGATTTAAAGGGGGGCCTGCCATGAAATACACGTTATCGGTCCTGGTCGAGAACCAGCCGGGCGTACTTTCCAAGGTATCCGGATTATTTTCCCGCCGCGGCTTCAACATTGACAGCCTCGCGGTCGGCATCACCGAAGACCCGTCCATTTCGCGGATGACCATTGTGGTCAACGGCGACGAATATATTCTCGAACAGGTGGAAAAACAGCTGAATAAAGTGATTCCCGTCATCAAGGTCAAGACCCTCGATGAAACCGGAGCGTTTATCAGCAGCGAACTTTCGCTTATCAAGATCAGCTGTAGCGCGAAACAGCGCTCAGAGGTCATGAATATCGCCGAACTGATGCAGGCGAAAATCGTAGATGTTTCCCTGACGTCCCTGACGCTCCAGATCGCCGATACGCAGGAAAACACCGAAACATTAATCAGTCTGGTCAAACCGTACGGGATCAAAGAGATCGTGCGCACGGGCATGGTCGCCATCGAAAAGGGCGCCGACATCACAAAAAAACACAACGCTTAAGCAGCGGGCCATGCCCGCCGCGCGAGTGCGCGTTTAATTTATACAACAGGGGGAAACTGTTATGCCAAAAATCTACTATGAAGCTGACTGCGATATCAACGTACTTAAAGGAAAAACCGTAGCAGTCATTGGTTACGGAAGCCAGGGACATGCTCATGCGCGGAACCTGAAAGATAGCGGAGTAAACGTCATCGTGGGCCTGTATGAAGGCAGCAAGAGCCGCGCTAAGGCCGAAAAACACGGCCTGACTGTCATGACGGTTCCGGAGGCGACAAAAGCCGCGGATATCATCATGGTTCTGATCCCGGACGAACGCCAGGCCGCCATGTATGAAAAAGACATCGCCCCGTACCTGACTGCGGGCAAGGCACTGGCATTTGCACATGGGTTCAACATCCATTTCGGCCAGATCAAACCGCCGGCTGATATCGATGTATTCATGATCGCGCCGAAAGGCCCGGGCCACACCGTCCGCAGCGAATATGTGGAAGGCAAAGGCGTGCCGTGCCTGGTCGCTATTGAACAGGATGCAACCGGCCATGCACTGGATATCGCACTGGCTTACGGCGCTGGCATCGGCGGCGCACGTGCGGCGATCATGGAAACAACCTTCAAGATCGAGACCAAAACCGACCTGTTCGGTGAGCAGGCAGTCCTGTGCGGCGGTGTTACGGCGCTGATGAAGGCTGGTTTCGAGACGCTGGTAGAAGCTGGCTATGCTCCGGAGAACGCGTATTTTGAGTGCATCCACGAAATGAAGCTGATCGTAGACCTGATCTACAAAGGCGGCTTCTCGATGATGCGGTATTCGATTTCCGACACCGCAGAATTCGGCGATTACGAGACAGGCAAGCGCCTGATCACCGACGAGACCAAGAAGGAAATGAAAAAGATCCTCTCGGAGATTCAGGACGGCACATTCGCAAGCAAGTGGATTGCAGAGAACAAGAATGGCCGCGCACATTTCAACGCATGCCGCCGCATCGAAGCTTCTCACGAACTGGAAGCTGTGGGCAAAGAGCTGCGTAAAATGTATGCGTGGAACGACGACGACAAATACGCAGAATAATTTTGAAAAAGGACAGCGGGCGGACCAAGGTGGTTTGCCCGCCGTTTTGTAACAGGAACGGCTGTGAGGGAACGGCAGAAGGAGGCGTTTTTGATGTGGGATAGGAAAACAGTAAAACAGAATGCGCGCTTTGCCCTGCAAGGGAGATATGGTCTAGGAATCCTGGTCGCGCTGACGGCAACGCTGCCGGGATTGGTGGTATCGCTGATCAGCACACTGACTGCTCCGCCTTTGCCGGAAGACTGGCCGATGGGGACCATGACCCCGGAAGCACAGCGCTGGTACGGAATTTCGTGGATTACGTCACTGTTGGTGACGCTGCTGATCTCCTATCCTCTGGCGGTAGGATATGCGCGTTTTTTCGTACACAACCGGTTTGGGCACACAGAATACGCTACGGTATTCAGCGGATTCCGGGACGGATACGGCAGCAGTATCCTGACCATGTTCGTGACGGACCTTTTTGTTGCCTTGTGGACGCTGCTGCTGATCGTTCCTGGGATTATCAAGCTGATCCAATACAGCATGGTTCCGTTCCTGCTGAGTGATAACCCGCATCTAAGCGGCGGACGGGTACGTCAGATGTCACGGGAAATGACTTATGGTCATAAAGGTGCCATTTTTGTCCTGTACCTTTCCTTTTTCGGATGGTATGTGCTGCTAGGATTCGCGGTCGCACTGGTGACGATCTTTTCCCCCTTGACCGATTATGTTACCCTGTCTACGCTGGCCGCGATTTTATTGGCTCCCTATTATCAAGCAAGTCTCACAGAAGTCTATCTCTGTCTGCGGGATTCCGCCATTGCCCGGGGGGCGATCGATCCCCGCGAATTACGTTTGGCTCCGGCACAAGGTCCCATTTTTTAAAATGGGTGATTTTGTCACGGAACTAACGGAAAATTTTGCGTATACTAATGTCAGAACATAGTACAATATACCTTTGTAAAGGAGAATGAAATATGGCGGTTATCACATTGACAAAAGAAAATTTCGCACAGGAAGTATTACAGTCGACAAAACCGGTATTGATCGATTTTTGGGCATCCTGGTGCGGACCTTGCCGGATGGTATCGCCGGTAGTTGACGAGATCGCAGAAGAACATCCTGAGATCAAGGTAGGAAAAGTCAACGTAGACGAACAGCCGGAACTCGCTGCACAGTTCCAGGTCATGAGCATCCCGACGCTGATCGTGATGAAAGAAGGCAAAGCGGTTGCATCGTCCGTAGGGTTCTGCAGTAAGGAAGCTATTGTGAGCATGTTCCGGTAAGCCGGAAGAATATAGGAACAAATGAAAGGGGAAGGACTATGAAACAGCATCGTTTTTATGTCTGCAAGCATTGTGGGAATCTGGTAGGTCTGATCCACGACGCAGGCGTACCGCTGGTATGCTGCGGGGAAAAAATGACAGAACTGGTTCCGAACACCACTGACGCCGCAGGGGAAAAGCATGTGCCGGTGGCAGAAGTTTCCGGGGATAAAGTAACTGTCAAAGTTGGCAGCGTAGCGCACCCGATGACAGAAGAACACTCGATCCAGTGGATCTATCTGCAAACAGAGCATGGCGGCCAGAGGAAGGCCCTGATGCCGGGCAGTGCACCGGAAGCTGTTTTTGCACTGGCAGGCGGTGACAAGGCCGTAGCGGCATTTGCTTACTGCAACCTGCACGGCTTGTGGAAAGCTGATCTGTAAAAGCCTTATTTTCCCACAGGTTTTTCCAGTTTGTAGCGAAGGCACTTCGCCTTCGTCCCCATAATACAGGAGGGCAAAAGCAGTTGTTGCTTTTGCCCTCCTTGTTTGCTATGGAAGCAGGCCCTGGCGGCTTTGTCAACGGCGGCGTCAGCCGTTCATTTTACCGTTGACAAAGTCCAGCCGGGGTCTGCTACTTTTTACGGCAGATGCCCGAAGAAAATCACTTAGACGGCCGCCCAAGTAACACCAATATTCCCCCAAAGGAAAAAGCGCGGGCGCGAAAATGATTTCTTACTCACAGCCAGGCGGAGGTCACGACGCGTGCCCGATTTGCCGACCGCAGGTCCGTTTTCTGTCTTAGACGTTGGCTTCCTGCTTGTCCCGGCAAATCTCCATCCATTCCCCATAAACTGCCAAAAGTGCTCGATCGGAAATGTCCTTTCCTTCAAACGACATCGCGACTACTCCGGTGTCACGTCCATCCAACAATGCTTTCTTTACCTTGCGTACCCCGGCACGTATTTCGTCGTCTGTTCCAAATGGCAACAGGTATTGCCGGTCAATTTCTCCCCAAAACGCTACCCGACCACCAAATTTCCGGCCAATTTCTTCCATATCCATACAGAATAACTGTAAATTCAACGCATCAATTCCTACCTCGATCAAATCTTCCATCAGATCAAAGGTATACCCGTCGGAATGCATCACGATTTTCTTTCCTGCACGGTGTGCAATCTCTGCGTATTCCCGGTACAGCGGTTTGAAATACTTTCTCCACATATCCGGCGAAATCAAAGTCGTGTACTGTGTTCCCCAGTCGTCCTCAATGTGGATGGCGTCAATCGGGGTCTCGCACCACATTTTTGCCTGACGTACATAGTAGGAATGGACCATGGACAGAAGTTTGAAAAAGCCAGGCTCTTCCATTGCCATATCCATAAACAGCTGCTCCGTCCCTCGCAGATACTGCATCCTTTGAAACGGCTGTGCAGAAATATCATCCCATGCCGCCATCACAAATCGATCTGTCCCCCTGCACTGGGCACTTAATCCACTCAGGTCCGCCTGGTCCAATACCCTCCACGGCGGTTGGAAATCTCCCAAATCATTAATATCCTGAATCAGTGCATGTTTGATTTCTCCTGCTACCCCATCTTCACCGCTTTGCCATTCACAACCCCAGTTATCCAGCCGTGTTCCCTTTTTTCCATAAACCCCTTTTTGGAACCCTTTCCCATAAGTAAATTGGGATGCCCGTTCCACATCATTATAGAACTGACGGCAGGCGGGATGCGGATTATCAAACGGGATACGGTCTACAGGCTGCTGCTCAAGCGCACGGATCACCCGTTGCCTCGATGTCATAAGTGTCCATCCCCCTTACCACGCTAATGCCGTCTGCATCGCGATTTCATTCCATTGGTTCAGGCGTTCCGGATGATATTTTACCGTACTGACATCCTTCAGGATGAATTCACAGGTTGCTCCGGTCGCTTTGGCAATCTCCCTTGTTTCTTCCAGCTCTTTCCGGATGACTTCCCCATCAAAAGAGCTTCCCGCCAAATACGACGGATTTGGTTTGCGCGAGATGACAAAATCTCCCGCCATCGCTTCTGCCCCTACTTTCAGGTCAGCCCAGGGACTCATCGAAATTTTCCTTACATTCGGGATTTTCCGCACATAGTCGATCTTGTCGTGAAGAGGGTCACAGCATCCATAATAGACTAGTCCAAACTGCTCCAACAGAGGTTTCACATGCTCTATCTCGAATTCATCATACATTTCCGGAGACACAGAACCTAACATCTGTGCCAGACCAAATGTCCATAAATCTTTCGGCACAATATTTTCTGTCTTATCCTGCGGCAGCTCCTCCGTGTAAGCCCCGGTACAATGGACCGTTTGTTCAAAAGTGTCGAAAAGCTTTAATTGTGTCAACTGGTCGATCAGGCTCTGGCAGATTTTTACCATCCGGTCCGCCGCCTTATGCATCAGTTCCGGTTCATCCATCAGCAGATAATAGAAATCATCGGCTCCCGTCGCTTCTACCAGCGGGTCCCAGATACCGCACGAAAACATCCGGATGCCCGCAAGCCGTACCGGTACAATCCCGTCCAAAAGCTCTTCCGCCTTTTCCAAACGCTGACGGTCCAATACAGGATCTGTCGTGATCGTCGGGAACATCAGATTCACAATGGGTTACGCCCCAAACCATTTGGCCGAATAGGTATCCAATGTTCCGTCATCCTTCATGGCACGCAAAACTCCCTGAACTTTTGCATTCAACGCTTCTGCATCTGCCAGGAACGATACACAATAACTATCCTCCGCCAAAACTTCCGCCGAACCATTTTCACGTTCCAGCACGGTGTAAGTATCCGGTTGTTCGTTCTGATAATACTGTGCTGCTGCGTAACCCATAACAACCGCACTGATTTTTTTGTTATCCAACGCGGTTTTTGCGTCATCATAGCTGTCATAAACGCTCACACTGGCCAATGAATTACGGAAAGCAGTAGATTCTTCGAGCGCAAGAAGTCCGCATGAGGATTTCCGAGCACCGATACGCTGTCCGCTTAAATCTGCAAGATTTCTGATCCCCGTTTCAGACAGGCAAACAACTACTTGACTGCCTTGAAGAAACGGCTCTGAATAAGACAACTCTTCTGTTTTGGCGTCAGAGGCCGCACTGCAATCCCCCCAGATGCAATCGATCTCTCCGGAAGAAAGCATTTCTCCGGCATCTTCCCAAACGATCGGGATAAATTCCGGTTCCACTTCCAACCTGCGGCAGGCTTCGGTGGCGATATCAATAAAGAACCCTGTTGGCGTTCCGTCGTCTTTGTTGTAACTCATGGGATAAAATGCTTCATCGATCCCAATTTGTAATGTCCCATCAGACGCCACTTGCTCCCAAGAACTATCCTGGGAACCCTGAGAACTTCCCGATGTACCAGACGCGCATCCGGAAAACGTTAACAGGACAAAAGCAGCACAGAGGCACAAAATATTCCTCATTTTTCGCATCTAAGAAAACCTCCAAAGCAGGCGAGAAGTAACAAATTTGTCATCATTTTACCGTATCACAGCCGAAAGGTAAAGGAAAATCGACGAAAGTTTACAAATCGTTCAATATCCTCCGAAAAATCCTGCCGATTCCTGGAAAATCCAGGCTGACAGGAGATCATTTTCCCAATTTTTTAGTAATAGCATTTCTGCAACATAACATCCTTACCGATAAAAAGGGATGTTATGATTTCTCCTCTACGAATGAGCCTCTAGTCCGGAAGTGCCAATCCTTGCGAATTTTCCTAGAATATTTTCTTTTTATAGATGACCTGGATAGTTCCGTCTGAATTGATTTTGTCCTACAGGAAAAGTTGGAAAAAATTACAGTTACCTATTGACAACTTTAGTAAGCAGTGGTATACTTTGCAATTGCAAAGGGTTAGTCAAGACTATCTAAAATACCCTTTGGTTAGTTGGAACTATCTTGAGTCTCTGGAAAGGAAGATGCTTTTATGGCATTGGAACAGGCATCGACAAATTGCAGATATCAGGAAAAAAAGCCGTGCGGCGTGTTCGTTTCAGGCAGTGTCCCATTAAACCTCGCCGAACCTGGCCGGGACTTAACGGTCCAGGCGATTCGCGGCAAGGACGATGTGAAGCGCTTCCTTGAAACACTGGGATTTGTGGAAGGAGCACGGGTTTCTGTCGTATCGGAACTTGGCGGAAATGTCATTGTCAATGTCAAGGATACCCGTGTGGCGATCAGCCGGGTCATGGCATCCAGGATCTATACCACACAACCAGCATAATTCAGGCAAACGGCGGGTTACCGGCTGACAAAACAAATCTCCGGTACCCCGCTGGTCCCGATAAACGTCCCGAAGAGAGAACTGCGAGGATTCCACCAGAATCCGCTGTTCTGCTTTTTGTACTCAGGTTTTGGAATATTATGTTTTACCGATGGAGAAGGAGGATGGAAACATGAAAACACTTCGGCAAGTCAAGTGCGGAGAAACTGTTACGGTGAGCCGGCTGCACGGGGATGGTGCATTAAAGCGCCGCATCATGGACATGGGCATCACCAAAGGGACCAGTATTCTGGTGCGCAAGGTGGCTCCGTTAGGTGACCCTGTAGAAGTCAATGTCAGGGGATATGAACTGTCGATCCGCAAAAGTGAAGCGGAAAATATTGAAGTGCAGTAACCCTGCGCTTTTTTGAGTGAACGAGTTAGTCTTAGCTTACTATAAAGGAGGAACCGTCATCATGAGCATGAAAATCGCCCTTGCGGGCAATCCAAACTGCGGCAAAACTACGATGTTCAACGACTTGACCGGCTCAAGCCAGTATGTCGGGAACTGGCCTGGGGTCACCGTCGAGAAAAAGGAAGGAAAACTGCGCGGTCATAAAGATGTCATCGTCACTGACCTGCCGGGGATCTATTCGCTTTCCCCCTATACGCTGGAAGAAGTGGTCAGCCGGAATTACCTGCTGAAGGAACATCCTGACGCAATCGTCAATCTGGTGGACGGCACCAATCTGGAACGCAATCTTTACCTCACCACGCAGCTTGCAGAGCTTGGGCTGCCAATGGTCATCGCATTGAATATGATCGACCTTGTGCGAAAAAACGGCGATGTCATCAACACCGAAAAGCTTGCCAAGGAACTCGGATGCCAGGTTGTGGAAACTTCTGCACTGAAAAACGAGGGCTCCATGAGCGCGGTGGAAGCTGCGATTGCACTGGCAAAAGCGAAAAAAGCTACGGTCCCGCAGCATTCTTTCAGCAAAATCGTCGAAGACGCCCTGCACACGATCGCCAGTACTGTTTCTGACATTGTGGAAGCAGACAGGTTGCACTGGTATTCCATCAAACTGTTTGAACGTGATGGAAAAGTCCTGGAATCTTTAGACCTTTCTGCCGGGGTCAAAGGACAAATTGAAGCTGTGATAAAAGCGGTGGAAACCCAGTTGGACGATGACTCCGAAAGCATCATCACAAACGAACGTTACGAATATATTTCGCGCCTGATGAAAGAGTGCGTGAAGAAAAAGAAAACCGGTCTGACAACATCGGACAAGATTGACCGGATCGTAACGAATCGCTGGCTTGCCCTGCCGATTTTCTTTCTCATCATGTGGCTGGTCTATTATGTTTCTGTCACCTCTGTGGGCACCATCGTTACAGATTTCACCAACGATACCCTCTTTGGCGAATGGATTCAGGCCCCTGTTGGCGAATGGCTGAGCAGTATCGGTACCGCGGATTGGCTCAACGGCCTGATTGTAGATGGGATTATCGGCGGCGTCGGCGCGGTACTCGGATTTGTGCCGCAGATGTTCGTCCTGTTCTTCTTCCTCTCGGTTCTGGAAGACTGCGGCTACATGGCCCGTGTTGCCTTTATCATGGACCGTATTTTCCGGAAATTTGGCCTTTCCGGAAAGAGTTTCATTCCGATGCTGATCTCTTCCGGCTGCGGAGTGCCCGGCGTTATGGCCACCAAAACAATTGAAAACGAAAAAGACCGTCGTATGACGATCATGACGACGACCTTTATCCCGTGCAGTGCAAAACTTCCCATCATTGCCCTGATCTTCGGCGCTATGGCTGGTCAGGAACAGGCCGGATGGGTCGCCCCGCTGTTCTACTTCCTTGGAATCGCCGCGGTCGTGATCTCCGGGATCATGCTCAAGAAAACAAAAATGTTTGCCGGCGATCCCGCACCATTTGTTATGGAACTCCCGCAATATCACATTCCCGCTGCGAAAAGCGTGCTCATCCACATGTGGGAGCGCTGCCGCGCATTTATCATCAAGGCCGGTACGGTCATTTTCGTCGCCTGTGCAGTGATTTGGTTCCTCTCCAATTTCGGATGGGCTGACGGCGGTTCCGTGTTCGGCATGCTGGATATGGAGGACCCCAATGTCAACCAGATGGATTACAGTATCCTCGCATACATAGGCAATGCAATCGCCTGGATTTTCTATCCCCTTGGTTTCGGCAACTGGCAAGCCACTGTCGCTTCGATCACCGGTCTGGTCGCGAAAGAAAATGTGGTTTCCACTTTCGGCGTTCTGTTCGGCATTGCCGAAGCTACCGAAGGCGACCCCAATATGTGGACTGCGGTTTCCCAGATGATGGGCACCACTTTTGCAATGGCGTCGTTCCTTGCCTTTAACCTTCTCTGTGCTCCCTGTTTTGCTGCGATCGGCGCAATCCGGCGTGAAATGGCAAGCGCAAAATGGACGGCGTTTGCGATCACCTATCAATGTGTATTCGCCTATGTG
>CALWKP010000133.1 GCA_944381295.1 uncultured Clostridia bacterium
GCACAGACCACTCCTCTGGTGTATCAGTCCCGCGACTGGAACAACGGCGTATTCGTAGGCTCCATCATGGCTTCCGAGACGACCGCTGCCGCGACCGGCGCTGTCGGCGTTGTGCGCCGCGATCCCATGGCTATGCTGCCCTTCTGCGGCTACCACATGGGCGACTACTTCAAGCACTGGATCGAGATGGGCGAGAAGCTTGGCGACAAGGCCCCGAAGATCTTCAATGTTAACTGGTTCCGTCTTGACGACGAGGGCCACTTCATTTGGCCGGGCTTCGGCGACAACCTCCGTGTCCTCGAGTGGATCATCAACCGCTGCGAAGGGAAAGTTGACGCTGTGGAAACCCCGATCGGCTATGTACCGAACGCAGAAGACATCAACCTGAACGGCCTTGATTTCAGCATCGATACTCTCAAGAGCATCCTGGAAGTCAACAAAGATCAGTGGGCAAAAGAAGCAGAAGGCATTGAAGAGTTCTACAAGAAGTTCGGCGACAAGCTGCCGGAAGAATTGAAGAACCAGCTCGCGGCCCTCAAAGAAAGACTTGCGTAAGGCTTTCTACCTTCCTAAAAATAGTACGACCCCCTGCTGAATTTTCGGCAGGGGGTATTTTATCGCTTACGGTATTGTTTTCCGGTTTTCCCCCCACAAAACACGTTCCGTGCAGGCTTAGCCTGGCCTCTGAAAAAAATTTTTTAAAAACTTTCAACACTTTCGCTGTTTTATCCGTCTTATAGGCAAAGGGCAAAAGAAAGGAACCAGAAAAATGATCCAGGAGCTGTACGGACAATATCATCAGGAACTGGTCCATTGGTGCCAAAGCATGACCGGAGATCCACAAACCGCGGAAGACTTGGTGCAGGAAGCATTTTTGCGCGCGATGCTTCATGAAGAACTCTTGCGGACGCTAAAGGAACCACAGCAGCGTTCCTGGCTGTACCGGACTGTCAAAAATCTGTATGTAGATCGCCTGCGGCGCGGCAAATGGGAAACTTTTCCGGAAAAATTCCCGGAACCCGCGGAAACTCCCGAAGAACTCTCCGGAGTGGAATGGGAACTTCTGCTGACCGGACTTCCCGATTTGGAACAACTCATCTTCACCATGCGGTATCTGCAAGGGTACAATTCCACGCAGATCGGGAAAATCTTATCGCTGCCCGCAGGGACAGTCCGCTCCAAGCTTTCTTCTGCCCGTGTCCATCTGAAAGATCTGTTAGGAGGAAAGAGTTATGGGAAATAAAAAAAATTTTGTGTTGAATTGTGATGTTTGCGACTCCAGGAAAATGAAAGAGGAAGATTACGCTGACTATGAAAGAATTCTTATCAACACAGATCTTCTGATCGTCAACAGTGCAAGTAAAAGTATCCTTAACCGGCTTCCGGCAACCATCAATCAGGATACCACTCTGGAAATCGAAGGCGATGAGGAAATCACTATAAAATCAGTAAACGGCTCTTATGAAATTTCCGGTGACACCGTTGTCGCGCAGCATACCGTCCTGGTGGTCAACGGGTCTTTGTGTATCCATCCTGGGACCGAAAAGGCATTGGAAAGTTATCAAAAGATCGTGGTAAACGGTTCTGTACGGTGCCCAAACAGCCTGGAAAGTTATTTGGCAAAACTTTCGATCAACGGTTCCCTATCCATCTATCCGGACAACTGTGTACTGCTGGATTCCACCTTTGTGCTGGACCGCTATTTCCCGCTGCGGGCAAGAGAAGGGACCCGTTACTATGCGGAAGATATGATCGTTATCCGCGACCAAACCGTAGACCTGGAAAAGCTTTCCGCAAAAAATGTGCAGTTCCTGACAAAGCGCCTGCTTGTTCCGGAAAATCTGGTGGAAAAATGCGTTCCTCTGTTTGACGAACAGGTTGATTTCGCCGTTGTCCCGGATGGGATGTCCCTGGTGTTTGGCGATACGGTACTGGATCAACATCTGGCGGAAAAGGAAGGGGACTGCCTTTATGTTTATGGGTCGGTCAGTCTCAGCCCGGACTGCGATATGCAGGCTTTGCTCCGCACACTGAAAAAGCTGGTCGTTACGGGGAATGTGACGATCAAGAAGGAGCAGGAAGACGCCTTCCGAAAACTGGACGCGGAGTATGAAAAACTGGAATTCCGGTGGGAAGGCCGGATTTTGGAAAATAAGGTGAGCGTGCGCGTTGACAAAAGTCTCCTCGAGAACTCTCCTTCCGGAGTATTGGTACAGAATGCCGCAAAAGTCAAGATTTCCAAAGACCTGAGTCCAAAACTGCTGCTGGACAGGCTGAAAATCTGCAACTGCGCCAAGGTGCAATGCAGTGAAGAACAGGAAAGCGCCGTGGCCGCGATCTCGGAAAATGTGGCGCAGATCGGGAACAGTCAAGAAGGAGAAATGCCCGGTATCATGGATTTTGTCACGGGGGTTTTGTCTTCCAAAATGGTCAACGCGGACAGTTATGTGCTGTAAACGGGAAGTTCCCTCTTCTCCGCAAATTTTCAAAAACACAGTAGAGGCATTTCCGCAGCTGTGGTAAAATGCAGGGTAGGATATAGACAAAGGGGTGAAATGCAATTCATGAAAACGCTTGTAAAACCTTTCCGGCTACAAAAAGGCGATACCATTGCAACAATCAGCCCTTGCCATGGGTGGGCAGGTGACCTGCAAACCCGTTGGAAATATGAATTGGGTGTTTCCCGTTTGACTGAACTGGGATTAAAGGTAATCGCTGCGCCAAATTCCCTCAAAGGGTCTTCTTATTTGTCGGAAAACCCCAGGGCGCGCGCAGAAGATGTTCTGTGGGCATTTGAAAATGAATCTATTTCTGCAATCATCGCCAATGTGGGCGGAAACGACAGTATAAAAATAATCCCGTATATTGACCCATCAACAATCCGAAAGCATCCTAAAATTTTGATTGGTTTTTCCGATGTAATGAATTTGCATATCCTCTGTTATCAATGCGGATTATCCTCTTTTTATGGAGATAATCTTTTATCTCCCATCGCGGAAACGCAGGGCTGGCATGGATACAGTAAAAAATGGTTTAAGAAAGTTCTGTTTGATCCTTCTCCCATCGGCTCGATTGAACCCGCAACGGAGTGGACCTATGAAAGAGTCGATTATTCTGACAAGTCCTATACACGCCGCTATTATCCAAATACAGGATATGAACTTTTACAGGGGGAAGGAGTCGTTCGAGGCAGATTGTTTGGTGGACACTGCGGCCTTGCAGAGCTTGAAAATACCTGTATCTCCCTTTCTGCGGAAGATTTTCGGGATACCATTCTATTTTTGGAAGATATTCCGGAATGTTTTACTGCTCAATCCATCCTTTCGTTCCTAGAATGGCTTGATCATCTGGGGGCACTCCCCGGTATTAATGGTATGGTCATTGGAAAACCTCATGAAAATACCACCTTTTCTGCCCAAAAGGAAGTAATTAAGCAATTTTTCTCCTCTCGAGGTCTGGAACATCTTCCGATTTTATATGGGCTCAATTTTGGACATTCCTCTCCTATCTGTATGATGCCCTATGGAGCAAAGGCCGAAATCAACTGCTTGGACCAATCTTTTGCTATCCTGGATAGCGGTGTGGAATAGGAGGATATTTGGAGCGTATTATGGAGAATCACAAAAGCGGAAAATGGGCGAAACAAATTTTAGATCGAAAAAACGAGGATGGGATGTGGGGGAATTTTCACGGGGCGGATTGTGCCAACTATACGGAACCGGTCATCCGCAGGTTAAAGGTCCTGGGATTCACCAAGGAGGACCCGGTTATCCAGACTGTTTTAAACCGGATGTGCCTATGCGTCAGTGGAAAAAGAAAAATTGACGATTACTCCGAAAAGAAGCATGATTGGGCCCTTTTCGAAAAATTGATGCTTTCTGCATGGATCAGGGTTTTTGATCCAGAAAATGAAACGGCTATTGCCGTTGCCAAACAGTGGGCAGCTATTGCGGAAAAAGCGTTTGGCAGCGGACAGTACTGCCGTGAAGACGACGTTGCCGCATTTACGGAGCTATTTGGAAGAAAGCCAAATAGTGCATTTGAAACCGGTTTTGGGATGTTTTATCACGCAGCATTATTGAAAGGGATGCTGTCCTCGAAAACAGAAGGACTGTTCTTAGAGTATTATCTTGCTAAACCGGACGGGATGTATTATATCTATGAGTATCCGCTTCACATACTGCCCGAAGTTTTTTCTTCCAAAAAGGCAAGCCGTTATCTGGGGGCGATCGAAATTTTATCCGAATACCGGCAGGCTCCGGAAAAACTGCAATTTGTGGTAGAATGGCTTGCCTGCAACAAGGAGGAAAAAGAACAATGGGATTTCGGGACCAGCGCAAAGGATGGAATCTATTTTCCGTTATCGGATTCCTGGAGAAAGCCGGAATCCAGGAAATCAGACTGTACCGAGAGGGTCCTCCGTCTCCTTCAGAAACTATCCAAGGGAATCTAGCTCATCGAAAAGAAGAAGGAGGCTCTCTTTGAGAAAGCCTCCTTCTTCTCTGGTATATTTTTCAAGAGTGTGCTACAATATTACCAATATTACTACTGAGGCAAATATCCCTGCTGCCATAAAATTTATCCCCCACTTGCAGCCCCGTTCTATGGCAGCGCGCCTGTGCTCGGTAAGCCGAGACTACGTGCGCAGCGTATATCCAGACTTAACCGGAAAAAAGGAATGAAATTTCTATGACCGAATCATTTCAAGGCAAAATTGTCGTCGTTACAGGCGGCGCTCATGGCATCGGCAAAACGATCTGTTCGGAATTTGAGAAAGCCGGGGCTTCTGTCTGTATTTTTGATCTTCTGGAAAACCCGTATTTCCAGGGGGATCTCGCAAAGGAACAGGATCTCGTCCGGTTTTCTCAAAAGGTGATCGCACAATACGGGCATGTGGATGTCTTGGTCAACAACGCCATGAAATCTATGGGCGGGCTTTCTTCCTGCGGATTTGACGATTTCAATTATGCGCTCAAAGTCGGTGTTACCGCCCCTTACATGCTGACCCGGCTGTTCCTTCCCGCATTTTCGCCCGGCGCCAGCATCATCAATATTTCGTCCTCACGCGACCGCATGAGCCAGCCGGATACCGAAAGTTATACTGCGGCAAAAGGCGGGATCGCTGCCCTGACCCATGCTCTTGCGGTAAGCTTATCCGGAAAAGTCCGCGTCAATTCGATTTCCCCCGGATGGATCGACACCGACTTTCGGGAATATTCCGGCCCGGATGCTGCACAACATCCGGCCGGACGTGTCGGGAATCCCCTTGACATCGCCAACGCGGTGTTATTCTTAGCGTCTGACCGCGCCGGGTTCATTACCGGGGAAAACCTCTGCATCGACGGCGGTATGACCCATCAGATGATCTATCACGGCGACTGCGGATGGTCCTTACAGGATTAACGGATTTCGATTTATTTGCCTCTCCGGCAGAGAAAGGATGGTTTTTATCATGGCAAAAATTTGTATTTTGTATTTCAGCAAAACGGGAAAAACTAAAGAAATGGCGGAAGTTATTGCGGAAGGCGCCACAGAGGCTGGTGCTGAAGTCAAAACGCTCTCTATTGAGGACGCTCTCCCAGAGGATGTCAACGACTGCGATGCAGTCATCTTTGGTACCCCGACTTATTATGCCAATATCTGCTGGCAGATCAAAAAATGGTTTGACGAGGGCAAGGCATTTAATCTATCCGGAAAGCTCGGTGCAGCATTCGCCACAGCAAACATGATTCAGGGCGGCGCCGACACGGCTATTACTACCCTCATCCAGCATATGATGGTCAAGGGTATGCTTGTCTATTCCGGCGGAACCACCTGTGGTCAGCCGTTTGTGCACCTTGGTGCGGTGGCAACCCGCGATCAATTTGAGGAATGCAAACCGATGTTCCGGGCGTTAGGGGAACGGGTCGCCAAAAAAGCACTGGAACTTTTCTAATTTTTTCCGAGAGCTCCCAGGCTTTTGGGCGCCCCCGCCCTCTGCGCGGCGTATTGCCGCGCAGAGAACCGTCGCGCTGCGACGGACACGCTAGGCTCTTTTGGAGCCTAGCGGCGGGGGCGCCCTTTTGCAAGCTCTCAACTCAGAGGAGGCTGTTGAACATGCAGCGCGAAAAATTTTCGTCCCGTTTAGGATTTATCCTGATCTCTGCGGGATGTGCTATCGGTTTGGGAAACGTATGGCGGTTCCCATTTATCACCGGGCAATACGGCGGCGGCGCATTTGTCCTTCTTTATTTGTTTTTCCTTTTAATCCTTGGCCTTCCGGTCATGGTTATGGAATTCGCTGTCGGCCGTGCCAGTCAGAAAAGCATCGCTCTTTCGTTTGACGTTTTAGAGCCCAAAGGCACCAAATGGCATCTGCACAAATATACCGGAATTGCCGGAAACTACCTGCTGATGATGTTCTACACCACGATAGGCGGCTGGATGTTCCTCTACTGCGGCAAGATGATTACCGGCGAATTCAATACACTCAATGCATCCCAGACAGCCCAAGTATTCAACGATATGCTGGCGGACCCTGTCCCCATGCTGCTCTGGATGATTGTGGTGGTGGTCGTCTGCTTTGGAGTATGCTCCTTCGGCCTGCAAAATGGTGTGGAAAAAGTCACAAAAATCATGATGTGCAGCCTGTTTTTCCTCATGATACTTTTGGCAATCCGTTCTGTTACTTTGGAAAATGCTTCTGCAGGCCTATCTTTTTATCTTGTTCCGGATTTCCAAAATCTCGTTGGGGAAGGTGGTTCTCGGCTTTTCGATGCTGTATTTGCTGCCATGGGACAAGCCTTTTTCACACTCAGTATCGGAATTGGTTCCCTGGCGATTTTCGGCAGCTACATCGGCAAAGACCGTTCGCTCACAGGGGAAGCCATCAGCGTAGGGGTCCTGGATACCTTGGTCGCATTTATTGCAGGCCTGATTATTTTTCCGGCATGCTCTTCCTTTGGGATTCCTGCCGACAGCGGAAAAAAGCTTATTTTTATCACTCTCCCGAATGTTTTCCGCGAAATGCCTGCCGGGCAGGTTTGGGGAGCACTATTTTTCGTGTTTATGGCGTTTGCCGCATTATCCACGATCATTGCGGTATTCCAGAACATCCTTTCTTTCGCAATGGACCTTTGGGGATGGAGCCTCAAAAAAGCGGTCCTTATCAACCTTATTGCGATTATCGTGCTTTCTGTCCCATGCGTGTTGGGCTATAACCTGTGGAGTGGATTCCAGCCCTTTGGCGTCGAATCGACGGTCCAGGATCCGGAAGATTTTATTGTTGCCAACAACCTTCTTCCGTTGGGGTCCCTGGTGTATCTCATGTTTTGCGTTTCCCGTTACGGATGGGGATGGGACAACTTTCTGGCCGAAGCAAATACAGGCCGTGGAATCAAATTTCCGCGTTGGATGCGGTTTTATGTAACCTTTATCCTGCCGCTCATCATTCTGTTTATCTTTGTACAAGGATATCTTGCGAAATTTTTTCCCAATATTTTTTAATCCCTTAAAAGACCAGGGAGGATTTTTGCGTTCTGCAAAAATCCTCCCCTTTTTGTCAAGAGCCGATTTTCTCGTTATTTTTTAAGCTTCCATACCAAGTCATTCCACAAAAGTTCTTTGCGCAGCTCATCGATCTTGGTTTCTGCTCCAATATGAATGAATTCCAAATCCATGATCTCTGCAAAGTCGCGCAGGTCTTCTGCTGTCAGGTCATAGCTGATCACAGAATGATGTGCGCCGCCCGCATAAATCCATGCTTCCGCAGAAGTTTCCAGAGACGGCAACGGCTTCCACAATACTGCTGCCACCGGAAGATTCGGCATTTCATGCTCCTGTTCCTGGCATTCCAGGTCGTTCACGATCATGCGGAACCTGTCGCCCATATCGATGATCGTCGCGAGGACTGCCGGGCCCTTCTTGGCCTTAAACGTCAGTCTTGCTGGTGGTTCCCTGTCGCCGATACCCAACGGCACGACCTTGATCTTCGGCTTTTCCGCCGCAACTGTCGGGCACACTTCCAGCATATGTGCGCCCATATTCATCCCGCATTCCGGGTCAAAATTGTAAGTATAGTCCTCCATGAACGCTGTACCGCCATTCAGGTCTGCGGTCATCAGCTTCATTACACGGCACAATGCCGCTGTTTTCCAGTCGCCTTCTCCGGCAAAGCCATAGCCCTGTCGCATGAGATCCTGTGCTGCCAGACCCGGAAGCTGATGGAGCTGCTGCAAATCCTGGAAGTTGGTGTGGAATGCTCCAAACCCTTCCTTTTCCATAAACTTTTTCAGCGCAACTTCTTCCTTGGCCTGATACCGTACAGAATCGATCTCCTCGGTTGCCATCTCGTACAGCTCAGCATATTCTGCCATCTGTGCATCGATCTCTTCTTCTGTCACTGCATCGACCATCCGGATAATATCTTCTACCCCGTAATAATCGACCTGCCAGCCAAATTTGATGTGCGCTTCTACTTTATCGCCTTCCGTTACCGCAACGTCGCGCATGTTGTCACTGATTCTCAGCACGCGCAGCCGGCGGCTCTCATAAGCGCCGATTGCTGCACGCATCCATCCGGCCATTCTGCGGCGCATTTCCGGGCTTTCCCAATGTCCGGAAATCACTTTATGCTGCAAACGCATCCTTGCAGTAATGAATCCGTGCTCGCGGTCACCGTGCGCCGACTGGTTCAGATTCATGAAATCCATGTCGATGCTGTCCCACGGGATATCCCGGTTGAACTGCGTATTGACATGCAGCAGCGGCTTTTGCAGTGCATTAAATCCCCGAATCCACATTTTCGACGGGGAAAACGTGTGCATCCAGGTAATGATCCCTGCGCATTTCGGATCCTGGTTTGCCGCCATGATCGTGCTGTAAATTTCTTCCGAATTGCGCACTACCGGTTTCCACACCAATGTCCCCGGGATGGTTTCATCCTGGTTCCACGCGTCCACCATGATTTTGGAATGCTGATTCACTGTATCAAGCACTTCGCTGCCGTACAGGTCCTGGCTTCCCACAACAAACCAGAATTCATACTGGTTCAATGCCATAATCCAATATCCTCCTTTTATTTTCCACGGCCTTTCAGCCTTTGGTCCCTTTCTTTCACGGCGTAAGTTTTTTTACCGAATTCCTTACCACCAATTCTGGTTGGAATTCCACCGTCGCCTGAAATTCACTCCCACCAATCATTTTCAGCACTTGTTCCGCTGCGGTTTCTCCAAGCTTTTCCATGGGATGCGCCACCGATGTCAACGGTGTCCGGCATACCGGCGCTAATCCCGAATTGTCAATGCTTGTCAAAGAAATCCCCTCCGGAACAGTAACTCCATGCCGTTCCAACACAGCGATCAGCTGTACCGCTAACTCGTCGTTATAACATACCACCGCCGTACATCCCGTCAGTTTTGCGACCGCCCCACGGGATTCCAGTTCCCCGGCATCCTCCGTCGTATACCACATCACCTGTGAATCCTCCGGTTCTATTCCCATTTCCAACAGGGCATCGAGATATCCCGCATAACGCAGCCGTCCCTGATAGTCATCCATTTTGAAAATCCCGGCGATTTTTCGGTGGCCCGCCTTCACCAGGAACGATGTTGCCAAATATCCCGCACGCCGGTCATCCATCGACACATGCGGCGCTGTCAGCTGCGGAAAATAGCCGTTGATAAACAATAACGGCAGCTTTTCGTCAATTAATTTTTGATATAGCCCCTCATTCGGCGTCGGCAAGCCGCTTTTGGCTGGTTCCAAAATCAATCCGTCCACATTTTTTGCACTCATGGAAAGCAGTGCACGGCGTTCCTGATCGGTTTGGTTATGGGTAAGGGCCAACCACATCGTATATCCCTGACTGGTAAGTACCGACTCGATTCCTTTCAGAATACTGGGGAAAATATAAGTATCCGCATAAGTTGTGATCACCCCAATGATTCTGCTGGACTTTTTGGGCCCCGGGTCACGGTAGACGATAAACGAACCGCTTCCCTGACGGCTTTCCAGATATCCTTCCTGAGCAAGGACATTGAAAGCGCGGCGGACTGTTTGGCGGCTGACTCCGAAGCGGGTACTGATAGCGGATTCAGGAGGTAATTTTTCCCCATAGGACAACGCGCCGTCCCGGACTTGTTCCTGTACCCATTCTACAATCTGCTGATATTTGGCTTGTTCTGACGGCATTGTCTCACCTCTCTGAATGAATAAAAAACATCTTGAATTTGTCTTTAGAATATCGCTTTTGACTAAATTTGTCAATACAATTTTTTAAATAATCATTGAAAATTAAAAATTTGTACATACAAATTCACCCTTCCTGTTTTCTGCTATTATCTTCCCATACTATTAGAGGGCAAAAGCATAGTTTGCTTTTGCCCTCGTGATTGCTTATGAAGCAGGGCTTGACAGATTTGTCAATGACGGCGTCAGCCGTTCATTTTATCGTTGACAAATCTTATCAAGCCCTGCTACCTTTTGCAAAGGTAAGCCTTACTGAAAATCGTGAACTTACCCTCCGCACACCCGGCCGTCTCCTACGCCAGCGGAGGTTTTCTCCTACTATCACTCGTAGCGGAGAGATTCTATGGGATCAAGCTTCGCCGCCTTATTTGCCGGGTAATATCCAAAGAATACCCCGATCAGCATCGAGAACGATACCGCTATAACGACTGACTGCATGGATGGCGCTACCGGCGCCTGCAACAACATTCCTCCCATCCATCCCAGGCCGCCGCCTAACAGAATCCCTAACGCCCCGCCAATCGCACAGATAATCATGGACTCTACGATAAACTGAAGACGTATCGCTCCATCCGGCGCTCCTAACGCTTTGCGTATCCCGATTTCCCGGGTCCGCTCCGTTACCGAAACCAGCATGATATTCATGACCCCGATCCCGCCTACCAGCAAAGAAATTGCTGCGATCACCGAGATGGCCAACGACAACGTCCCTAACATACTGGTCGCCTGGTCCACGATGGAGTCCATGCTCTGCGTCATCACATACATCGATTCGTTCCGCGCATAATACCGGTCGTTGAAATAATCTGCGGTCTCCTGGGCAAATGCCTGGTAATCGATATCCCCCGCGGCTGCAACATAAAAATAAGTATAGCCCTCCGGGTTCGTCCCCTGCATCGAATACCCTGTCGTCAACGGGATATACACCGTCGTCGTTTCTCCTGCGCTTCCCATCAGAAAACTGCTTGCCTGTTCCCGGTAAGTCCCGATCACTGTAAAGGTCTTTCTCCCATTCACCAATCCTGTCAGGTCCACCTTGATGTCTTTCCCGATCGGGTCCTGCGCCCCGAACAGCTTTTCTGCCAGCGATTCCGCAATCACCGCAACCGTCCGGCCGCGCTGAAGATCCGATTCATTCACAAACCTTCCTCTCGCCAGGTCTACCTGCTGTCCTGTTGCCCCGGTAGCATATTCGTCGTTTACTCCCATGACGCTCACTTTATTCTCTTCATGCCGGTGCTCGATGGTCCCATTCCCTACCGTATCGCTCATCGCGATGCCCAAAATACTGCTGCTGTATTTTGCCCGGTAATCTTCAATCATTTCATCCGTCAGCAGGTCTTCCGTACCATAAATCCATGCCCCTGAGGTATCGCGACGGTATACCTGCACCGCAATATTATTGCCCCCCATGTTCTGCATCTCTGAACTCACAACATTCGTCATCGCATCACCCACGCTCGTGATTGCAATCACCGACCCGATCCCGATAATGATGCCTAGCATGGTCAACAGGGCCCTCATTTTGTTCGCCAGCAGCCCTGCCACTGCCAGCCGGATGTTTTCAAACAGATTCATGTCCGTCCTCCTCCATCCGGCTCCCGGCGCTTGGCACGTCCGACGAAACCGCTCCGTCCCGTATCGTCACGATCCGTTCCGTTTCCTCCGCCAATTCCTTGTTGTGCGTGATCAGCACGATCGTTTTCCCCTGTTCCCGGTGCAGCCGGTGGAAAATATCCATTACCATCCGCCCGGTCGCACTGTCCAGAGCTCCCGTCGGTTCGTCTGCCAAAATAATCGCCGGGTCATTCGCCATAGCACGCGCAATCGCCACCCTTTGCTTCTGGCCGCCTGAAAGCTCGTTCGGCATATGTTCCGACCGTTCCCCCATCCCGACCATTTCCAGAAGTTCCTCTGCCCGACGCAGTCTATCCCGGCGCACATACCCTGCATACAGCATCGGCAGCTCCACATTTCCGCGCGCTGTCGAGCGCGGGATCAGGTTGAACGTCTGAAACACAAACCCTATCTTTTGATTCCGGACTTGTGACAGCTTCTTCCGACTCATTTGTGCAAGCGGTACGCCATCCAACAGATATTCCCCTGCTGTCGGACTGTCCAACGCTCCGATAATATTCATCAGCGTCGATTTTCCGGACCCCGATGGTCCTACAATCGAAACGAATTCTCCTTCTTTTACCGTCAAGTCGATCCCATGAAGGATCTCCAGTTCGTTAGGAGACCCTATGTAATAGGATTTTTTGATCCCGTTCATTTCAATCACATACTGCCCGCTCATATGGTGCTGCCTCCATCTGCAAGCAGTTCTGTGCCGGCTGCCTCCTCGCCTGTCGCCAACAGGATCGGCATTCCCGGCACTACCTGCCGTGCATCCGAGAGCAAAGTCATGCCTTCCGTCAAGCCTTCCCCGGACACTTCCACGCGCGAATCCGATTCAATCCCCAATTCTACCGGCACCGCTACGGGCAAATAAAGGCCGTTTTCTGTCTCTTCCACGGTGTACAAAATGTCCCGGCCCTGCTCATCCGTCGACAGCATTTCATACGGTACGGAAAATACGTCCGTCTTTTCCTCGGTAATAATTTCCGCCCTCGCACTCATCCCTATCCGTAAATTCTCGTCTGCCGATGTGATGACAACAACCGCTTCAAACAGCACTTCTTGGGATGCGTTCTCCGCGTTTTGTGCCCGCACCGCAGCTGGTGAAATACTCTCCACAACCCCTTCGTATTCCTGTTCCCCGGCAGCTTCGGCGGTCACGATCGCTTTCATCCCCGGCTTGATCGTATTGACATCATATTCTTTGATCTTGACCTTGATCTTCAGCGATTCGGTATCTTCAATCACATACATCAGCCCGTTTGCCGCTTCGCCTTCTTCCGCATATACGGCGGTTACGATCCCGTCTACCGGGGACGTTACGCTGCATTTCTCCAGATCCTCTTTCTGATTATTCAATGCCAGCTGCGCAGAACTGTTATCCGCAGCCAGCCTGCTGGCCGTCACCGCCTGCTGTGCATCCGACAAGCTTTGTTCTACCGACGCCTGTACCGCCTTTTGCGATGTCAGAGCACTTTCATAAGCTTGTTTTGCCTGGTCATAGGCAGACTGGGCTTCTGCAACACTCCGCGAATAGGTCTCCATCTGCTGGTCTACCGCCGCCTGCGCGATCTGTAAATTTTTCACCGCAGACGCATACGCATCTTTTGCATCGTCGCGGGCTTCCCTCAGCTGGCGCAAGCTTTGCCGTGTCGGGTCATCCATATCATATCCCTCATCCAACGACTCGTAATCCTTCATTTCCTGTTCCAAACGCAAAAGTTCTGACTCTGCTGCGGACAGATCTGCTTCTGCTGCTGCCACTTTTGCTGCTAATTCCGCACTTCCCGGGTCTTTCAGCTGCGCCTGACGCGCCTTCGTTACTGCGTCCTCGCATGCCCGCACCAACTTTTCCTGATCGGACACATCATCTTTCAAGCGTTTATACGCATCGCTTTCCTGATTATACCGCTCCTTATACGCAGCTTCTGCCCGGTCATACGCTGTTTTTGCTGTATTGGCTGCTGATTTTGCATTCACCAAATCTGCATTTAAATTGCTGTCCAGAGCTTTTTCCGCAGTATCCTGATCCTCCTGCGCCTGCTGCAACGCCCGTTCCGCGGATTGCATCCCCGAAAGCGCCTGCTCTACCGCGTCCTGTGCGCTATTGATCTGGGTATTCAAACCGTTCTCGAGCAGGCTTTTTTGGTCATTATACTGCTTTTGACTGGTCTGGATCTGCTGCTGTGCGCTCGCCTGTGCGGTACGCAGATCCACTTCCCCTTTTTCAATCGCTTCTTCCAGTTCTTCCGAATCCAGGGTATACAGAAGATCACCCGCTTTCACGTGATCCCCCACCTGCGCCGCGACTTCCTCAATCGGATAATTCAGCCCTGCATACACGTTCACACAATCGGTACTTTCGATATTTCCTTCGGCAACCACCGTGCTTTGTATTGTATCCTTTTGCAGGGAACTGCTTTGTGCCATTACAGTGGGAACTTCCCCTTTGGGGAACAGCATGGTAATTCCTGCGATAAACACCACCGCTGCCACCAAGACAATGATGATTCTTTTTTTCCGGCTTTTTTTCTTCACAAAAATAACCTCCTGACCGCTATCTGATGGAAAGATTTCCAATTTCAGACATCCTACTCTAAAAAACGAGAGTTGGAGCAGAATTGCTTCAAAGAATACGTCCATGACCCGTTTTTTATTCCAAGCACGGCAAAAATTTAAATAATTAAACAGTTAATAATATAAACTATTTGATTCGCATAATAAAGCGCTTTCCTTCTGGAAAGCGCCCCTTACTGCCTTTGGTTTCTTTACAGGATAAATGCAATCACACCGCCGAGTACTGCACCTGCAAGCACTTGGGTTGGGGTATGGCCAAGGTACTCCTGTAATTTCTTTTCCGGAAGATTCAGGTTTTCTGATTCCTCAGGGGTCTTATCCACAAGATTATCCACGATAATATTAATTACCTTTGCCTGTTCGCCGGCAGCGCGGCGGACACCCATAGCGTCATACATCACGACAACAGCAAAGATAAATGCCAATGCAAAGTTAAACGAAGACATGCCAAACTGACGGGCTGTTGCCACCATAAATGCGCAAACCAGCGCAGAATGAGAACTGGGCATACCGCCGGAACCCACTATCCGCTGCGGGTTGAGCTTGCGGTTAAACGCAAAATCGATGATGGTTTTGAGTGCCTGGGCGACAACCCAAGCAAGCAAAGCAGACATCAGCACATAATTGCCCAACAGTTCATACAAAAAAGGCATACTATTCACTCCCTAAAAGAATCGGAAACTAAGGCGGAAAGTGTATTATTGTACTAATGTCTTAGTACAATAATACACCGAGTTTTTTTCCATGTCAATACCCTCTTCCAGCATATCCTTTTTGCCGGAACAACGTATATGTTTATTATATCGAACAGTCCTACAAGATTCAATGGTTCTGGACAAAATAATGTCCGGTTGGTAGTTTTCCACAAATATTCCCTAAAGGACAAAAAAGCAATAAAATAACGCTTCCATCCCGGAGGTAATCCGGACTGAAAGCGTTATTTCACAGGATATCCAACAGATCACCAATAGTAGGAATAGGAATAGCTGCCACTGTATTCTGCTATCTGGACAGCAAAGAATACAAAGTAAATCACCAATGCAATTACCGCAATCACACAAAGAGCACACAGGACGATCCCGATAATCAAATTTCTCTTTGCTTTCCGTGCATATTCTGCATTCATCGGCGTAAGATAGGGCATGGCAAATTGATTCTGGATGCCGCAGTTCGGACAGTTAGGTTCCACGATCCGATGAATAAACTGGCAATTCGGGCAATAAATCATTTTATTGATCCCTTTATTGCGCAGGCACAGATAAATAATTCCGGGAATCCAGCCCAAAAATCCTACCAACAATCCCCACATCAATGCATCATTGTTATTTTTGGCTTTTGCATCATCATAAGCTGCCAAGCCCCAAAATACCGCGTTCCCAATGCTAAGCGCCATAATGACCAGAGAAAATATCATGATGGCCACCATAAACCCTACTGCATCGGTAGCAGTCATTGTTCCGCTCATAAAAAACCTTCTTTCCTATGTAGTATCGGCAATCAAATCATACTAAAAAACGATATTGCTGTCAAGGAGATTCGAAAGCATGGAAAAGTATAAGATATTTTTACTAAAAATGGAGTTGGTTTATTGTTCATTTCGGAAAATTTTAAAAAATCCAAATTTTTTGCAACATTTTGCCTGTCTCAAACGTCTTATAGACAAAGAGATTTTTTTACAGGGGGGCGTCACGGTGAAGCTCATGAAATTATGGATGGATAAATATTTATTACTTACCTCAAAGATCGTTGCCATTGCTGCATTGGGGGCAATTGTGTTTGTCACCGTGCGGACCTTTGTGATGTAATTTTGTGTTTTCCATGTTTTTGAAACCGTTCAAAACTGATCCTGAAAAGCAACCCAAGCGCACCAAAGAATGGGGTGCCGCAGAAAGATAGACGGCTCGGAAAAGCACGATGCCGTCTATTTTTCTGCTAAAATGACCCCAACATCACGGAAATGCAAAAAGCGACAACCTTGCACCTATTTTAGGAAAAGCAAAAGAAAATGATAATCCCCGATTTCTCCTGAAATCGGGGATTTTTTAAGAAACAGCCAAAAGCCACTATGGAAGCTACTTCATCCTGCTACAACAATCCGGAAAGCCGTTCCGCCACAATGGTGACCAACGGCAATGTCA
>CALWKP010000134.1 GCA_944381295.1 uncultured Clostridia bacterium
CGGCAAGGGCCTTAAGCGCAGTGCCCGCGGCATTGTTCGCATCGGTCACATAGTTGGGCGCGTCCTTGTAAGCGGCATACGTGACGGGGTCGCTCGCATAAAGCTCGGGCCAGTTGTTGCCGGTGTCGTGCTGATACTGCCCAACCCCGATCGCTTTCGGGTCGATCTTTACCAGCTCTGCCAGCGGGTCCTGTAACCTCCGCGCAATCGATACCGCGCTGCGCAGCGTGACATCAAATTCCGGGAACTCCTGTGCCGCCAGCTTCGACGCCGAATACACCGACGCTCCTGCTTCACTGACCACCATGTATTTTACGCCGTCCATTTCCGCAATCACATCTGCGGTAAATTGTTCTGTTTCTCGCGACGCCGTCCCGTTCCCAATGGAAATCACCTGGACGCCATGTTTCCGCATCAGATCAGCCAGGATTTTTTTCGCTTCTTCCGCGCGCGCCTTGGAATGCGTCGGATAAATCACTCCGGTATCCAGCACCCGTCCTGTCGGGTCCACCACCGCTACCTTGCATCCTGTCCGGTATCCCGGGTCCAGGCCCATCGCGACTTTTCCCTTTACCGGCGGCTGCATCAACAGCTGACGCAGATTCACCGAAAACACCTTGATCGCCTGTTCTGCCGCGTCATCTGTCAACTGCGAACGGACTTCGCGTTCAATCGCCGGGAAAATCAGCCGGTCATAGGCGTCGTCTGCCGCCTCCTGCACCAGTTCCCCGCACCGCGACCCATTTTTCACACAGGTTGATTCCACAATCCGTAAACCGCGTCCCCGGTCCAGCTCCACCCCGGCTTTCAGCATCCCTTCCCGCTCTCCGCGGTCAATTGCCAACACCCGATGCGGCTGTACCTTCGTCAGCGGCTGGCTGAATTCATAATACTGTGCATAGACCGAATCCTGCTCCGGGTCCGACGCCTTGGAATACAGCGTCCCCTGCGCCATCGTCACCACGCGCAGGCGTTTCCGTATCCCCGCATCGTCCGATATCGTTTCCGCAAGGATATCTTTTGCCCCTTGCAGCGCGTCATCTACCGTTTCTACCCCACGCTCCGCATCGACATACTGTTCCGCCAACTCTTCCGGCACAACCGCAGAATCCTGTTCCCAAATTGCCTGCGCCAGAGGCTCCAATCCCTTTTCCCGTGCAACAGACGCCCGGGTCCTCCTCTTCGGCCGGAATGGCCGGTAAACGTCGTCGATCTCCGAAAGCGTTGCCGCCGCCTGCAATGCCTGCGCCACTTCTTCAGTAAGGTTTCCGGTCGCTTCGATCAGCCCCGCCACCTCTTCCCGGCGCTTTTCCAACGAGCGCAGGTATTCCAGACGTTCCGCAATATCACGCAGCGTCTGATCGTCCAGCGAACCGTGCGCTTCCTTCCGGTAACGCGCGATAAACGGGATGGTATTCCCTTCGTCGATCAGTTCGATCACTTTTTCAATCTGCCAGTTTTTCAGCTGAAACTGGCCCGCCAAGGTAGTTACAAAATCCATGATATCCTCCAAGATAAAAAATACACTCAGGAAAATTGTCCTATCAGCCACATGACCAGCCATGCGATCCCGTAAATCACCGGCTGATGCACAATATACAAAATCAGTGCATGACGCCCCATCCAGGAAAGCGGCGGAATGTGCGAACGATAGGTGAACGCCGGGAACCGACCGTCAGCAGCAAAGCGGCCGAACAGAGTTCCAGCGAAAAAGACAAAAATCCAGGGGAGCAGCGGAAAGTAATCCGCGGACCGGAACGTGCTGGTCGTAATCCCCAACGGGAACAGCCACTCCTGTTGATAAAGAACTTCCGGAAGCATCCATCGAAACGGTCCAATTCCCAGATAGCCAGAGCCGATCCCCATGGTCAGGAGATATCCCAACACGCAGACAATCACCCAAATCCAGGAAAATCCAAGACGATCGGTTCCTCTCTTGATGAGCCCGAAAAGGATCATACAAATGGACAGGAAATGCAGGATCCCGAACACGATGATTTCTTCGGGAACAGCAAGCGCTGTAACAACCGTCACCGCAAGGGCGACCGCCAGCAATTTGAATCCCCGCTTCAAATTGGACCGCGAAAGGTCGGACGAAATCCCGGAAATAAAAATAAACAATCCGGCAAACCAGGGTTCCGCGGGCATAAAAAAGCGGAGCAAGATAAGTCCCCAATCGATAGAAAACAAGTATGCGAGAGTATAGAACGCATGGTAAAAGATCATGCAGAGGACCGCGAAACCGCGCAGCTCGTCCATAAAGTGGATACGGCCACGACGGATGCCGCCGGAACGCAGTACAGGCATAGATTCAGGCACAGCGGAAAGCTCCTTTCCCGTTTGTCGCTATCCACATTTTTTCACGGCAAGGAAGCAAAAACTTGTCGCAAAAAAGCGGGTGCAAAACAGCAACAATGTATGGTATCATTTTAGTAAAGAAGTATGGTACTTATTATACTGGATTCGGAGGGAAAATACAATGAACGATGGCAAAATCGGACAAACTGCGGTGAGAGAACTTGTGGTGACAAAGAAAGATTTGGCATGTGCGGTAGGCAGCGGCAGCGTGGAAGTATTTGCGACGCCGATGGTAGCAGCGATCATGGAAGGCGCTGCGGCAGATCTCGCGCAGACATTCCTGACGGACGAGTTTACAACAGTAGGATCAAAGATCAGCATGGAACATCTGTGCCCCACTGTAGAAGGGGTAACGGTCCGCGCGGAGGCGGAACTCGTGGAAACAGACGGACGGAAATATCAATTTGTGCTGCGGGCATACGACAACGCGGGGATGATCGCACGCGGAGAACATGAACGGGTGAGCGTACGGCGGGAAAGCTTTTTGAAAAAAGCGGCGGCACGTTCTGAAGTACCCGCTCCGAAATATAAGGCAGTATTGTTTGATCTCGACGGGACGCTGACGGAATCACATCCCGGTGTCATCAGCGCGGTCAAGGAAGCGCTGGACCGGATGGGAATCCCGGCACCGGAAGACAGCATCTTGAAAAAGTTTGTAGGGCCGCCGCTGCAATGCAGTTTTGCGGAATACTGCGGAATGACACCGGATCAATGTGAAGCGGCAGTTGATATTTTCCGTGAGACCTATCCGAAGAAGGGTGCGTTTGAGAACTCGGTATTTGAAGGGATGCACGAACTTTTGAAGGATTTGCAGGCCCGGGGGATCAAGACTATGGTAGCAACGTCGAAAGCGGAAAGTGCCGCAAAGATCATCCTGGATTATTTTGAGTTATCCCCAGTGATCGATTATTTAGCGGGCGCGCGGGAGGACCAGGGCCGTCAGCCAAAATCGGAACTCATTTTACGCGGTTTGCGGAAATACCAAATCGACCCGAAAGACGCGGTAATGATCGGCGACACGCATTTTGACGCGGACGGCGCCAGAGACTCCGGTACAGATTTCATCGGGGTATTGTTTGGCTATGGGACAAAGGAAGAAATGGAAGCAAGCGGCGGAAAAAAATTCGCCGCGACCGTCGAAAAACTGCACGGGCTGCTTCTGGAAGGCTGAGCGGAATTTCCGCAAATTCTGGAAAAAGGATTTTTGGGGTGAGCTTTCCAGATTGCGGCTGGCCGAGGGAAATCACCTTGGTTTCCGTCTATTGCTCTTGCGGGAATTTAAATTCCTACCGGGAGGCTGCTCAGCTTTTTTTCTGGCGTGAGCTTGTAGATACCTCTACCTGACTGACGGGATTGTTTGATCCTGCCTCTCCGGCGGGCAAAGATCAAGGCTTTCCCCTTGTGCTCAGGCCGCACAGGCCCATCCTTTTGACGGCAAAAGGATGCAAAACCGCCGGGGAGTTCCCCGGACCCCCGCTAACAGCTTCTTGCAATGGGGTCATTTTTCACCTGTTTGTGCCGCTCATTTTTTGACCCCGTGCGGAATGGTGAGAATCGTCAGCTTTCCGCCAATGTTGGCAGGGGATCAAAAAAGCAGTCGCTTTAGGGATGTTTTGGGGAATTCATGCGCGCCTCCGGCGCGCATCCCAGGCGCAGGGTACTGCCAAAGAAATCACCGCGCAGCCGCCCGAGAGAAAAAACGAGCTCCCGGGGGAAAAGCGCGGGCGCAAAATTAATTTTTCTCTGATAGCTAAGCGGAGGTCACGCCGCGTGCGCGACTTGCTGACCGCAGGTCCGTCCCGTCCTCCATTCTATGAGGAGGGCAAAAGCATTTTTTGCTTTTGCCCTCTTGTTTGTATCTTCAGCAGCCTGCAACAGGCTTGTCAACGACGGCGTCAGCCGTTCATTTTATCGTTGACAAACCTGTTGTGGGCTGCTACCTTTTCTGTCAAATTCCAAAAAGGAACCGCCTGCTCTTATCCTCACCCGCAAACGACAAGCCTTTCTCATCGTCGTTGTACGGAAGTGTTTACTTTTCGGACAGGCCGCGGTATACTGAACTATAGAAAGTTTTACAGGGGGGCTTCAACGATGCAGGCGTTAAAAATTGCCGACGCGCATGCGCATATTTTTCCTGGAGCGATTGCTTCGAAGGCCAAAGACAGTATCGGCAGGTTTTATCATTTACCGATGTATACCACGGGATTCCCCCATACTCTTGTGGAAGAAGGCCGAAAGATCGGTGTTTCCAAATATTTGGTATGTTCCGCAGCAACCACTCCGGAACAAGTCCATTCCATCAACGATTTTATTGCGCGGAAATGCCGGGAATATCCGGAATTTGTGGGGTTTGCGACCCTGCATCCGCACATGGAGGACCCTTTTGCAGAAATCGACCGTGTTTTAGGGATGGGATTAAAAGGAATCAAATTTCATCCGGATTTCCAGCAATTCAACGCAGACGATCCTTCTATGCTGCCGGTATACCGACGGATTGCACAGTCTGGATTACGGGTATTGTTCCACGCGGGAGACGATCGTTACGACTTTTCTCATCCTTCCAGGATTCATCGCGTTGCGGAAGCTGTGCCGGAATTATGCTGTATCGCCTCCCATTTCGGAGGATACCGCAATTGGGACCAGACCAACACCTATCTGGACCTGCCCAACGTGTATTTTGATACATCCAGCAGTTTATTCACCCTGGAAAAGAGCGAAGCACGCGAACTGATCGCGCTGTTTGGCCCGGAACGCTTTATGTTTGGCACGGATTTCCCGATGTGGTCCCATACGGAAGAGTTACAACGGTTTTTGGCTCTGGAGCTTCCGGAAGCTGACCGCGATCAAATTTTGTATAAAACCTTTGAAAAAGTACTAGATGTAAAAATCGAATAACCCCTCAAACAATGGGCCTGGTTCATGCTGAAAGACACGAACCAGGCCCATCTTATAATATTCAAGACATATTATACAAATAGTTGAACAACTGTTTCCGCTGAATGAAAAGTGGGGTATATTTCCTTGGCAAGCTTTATTTTCTAACCGCAAATAACGCTTTCTCCCGATGCTTTTCCATCGCTGTCATCGAGGTTACTCCCTTATCTCTCAACGGATATCGTACACAGACCGCACCTGTAAATTTTTCGGCGTCCCGCGCAGGATTTTTACGCGTTTTTCCCCTGGATTCATGTCAAAATAGTTGTCCGACAGAAGGATATCGTCATCCGGGCACTCGATTTCAACTGATCTCGCGTAGGCCGATGCCTGTACCACGACGTCATCCCCATCCATCCATACCTTTAACTGCGGATCTTGGAAGTGGAAATGCTTCGGCGGACAGAACAATACGCTTCCACTGCTGATCCAGGTTCCGTCCTCTCCATACAACTCATAACTGACATAATTTTCATAAGTATCTGCATCGCCAAAATCTATTTTTTCCGCCCACTGGCTTGACAAAGCAGCAACTTCCATCGGGATTTCCCCTTGTTTCAGGATATTCCCCGCAGGATCTCGCAGCGACCAACGGATTTCTCCACGGAATCCCTCAAACGTTTCGTTTGCCACAGAGAATCTCGCAGACTTTTCCAGTGGGAACGGTTCCGCATTGACATTGGTATTCTGGGTAATCACACCTTCTTCACAGCACGACAGCAAGATCGGCGCAAAGAACCGTTTCGCATAATAATGCAGAGCCTTCCACCGTCCGAAATAGTCGATTGACGACCAGGATGCTACCGGCCAGCAGTCGTTCAGCTGCCAGTAGATCGCACCCATACACCTGCCACGGTTCCGGCGCCAGTGCTCTACGCCATACTTGATCGCTTCGGCCTGCAGCAGCTGCGACGCATACAACAGCGTGGAAAAGTCGCGCGGATACAGGAACGTCTGAGACAAATAATCCAGAATCTTTCCGTTTGCCGACTGGTTGCGCTGGTGTTTTTCCATGACATACGAGAAAATATTCCGGTCCTCCGGAAGCGTAAAGCTTTCTACGGTTTTCAGGCACGGGAACGACTGGAAACCAAACTCCGACGCATACCGGAAATAGAATTCCCGGTATGCCGGGAACGGTTTGTTGCCGTGCCAGACATCCCAATAGTGGACATCCCCGCGCGAGAAATCGTTCGGATTGTCAAACGCCCCGCCGCAAGACGGAGATGACGGCCAATAAAAACGATCCGGGTCATATTTTTGCATCAGCTTCGGGAAAATGTATTCGTTGATCTTGATATAATCCGCTTTCTGTTTCGGGGTCGATACCCATACGCCGTCCT
>CALWKP010000135.1 GCA_944381295.1 uncultured Clostridia bacterium
CTAGGGAATCGGCAATAATGGAACTAGTAAAACCATCGGCTGGTTCCCTGGGAGACAGGGACTGGCAATCAGCGGAAAGGCCCGGCTTGGAAAGCGGGCAAGGGAGGACAGAAGATGAAAGAATTGATCCACAATAAAGAAAAATTACAGGAATACCGTAAACGTGCGGAAGAACTTGTGGGGAAAATGACCCTGGAAGAAAAAGTAAGCCAGATGCTGAACTGGGCCCCGGCAATCGAACGGTTGGGGATCCCGGCGTATAACTGGTGGAGCGAGGCGCTGCACGGGGTAGCGCGCGCAGGGGTCGCGACAGTGTTCCCGCAGGCGATCGGTCTGGCGGCCACATTCGACGAGGACTTGATGGAACGCGTAGCGGATGCAATTGCAACAGAAGGCCGCGCAAAATACAATATGCAGCAGGAATACGGTGACCGGGATATTTATAAGGGATTGACGTTCTGGTCTCCGAACGTGAATATTTTCCGTGACCCGCGATGGGGCCGCGGCCATGAGACTTATGGAGAAGACCCGTATCTCACCTCGCGCATGGGGGTACGTTTTGTCAACGGCTTGCAGGGCCATGACCCGGATTACTTAAAAACAGCAGCTTGTGCGAAACATTTTGCGGTCCACTCGGGCCCAGAAAACGACCGTCACTTCTTTAACGCGGAAGTGTCACAGCAGGACCTTTGGGAAACTTATCTTCCGGCGTTCCGCGCGCTGGTGAAGGAAGCCGGCGTGGAAGCAGTTATGGGCGCGTATAACCGAACCAACGGTGAACCGTGCTGCGGAAGCAAAACGCTGCTCAAAGATATCCTGCGCGAGAAATGGGGCTTTGACGGTCATGTCACTTCGGACTGTTGGGCGATCAAAGACTTCCACGAAGGCCATCGCGTGACGGCAGGACCGACGGAATCCGTAGCGCTGGCGGTGAACAACGGGTGCGATGTGAACTGCGGCAACCTGTTCTCGTACCTCACTCAGGCGGTAGCGGAAGGTCTGGTGACAGAAGAAGCCATCACGGAAGCGGTCGTACGGCTGTTCTCCACAAGGATGCGCCTGGGAATGTTTGACCCGGCGGAAAAGGTGCCGTTCAGCAAGATCGGCTATTCGGAAGTGGATTCTTCCGAAATGAAAGCGCTGAACCTGGAAGTTGCGGAAAAATGCCTGGTGCTGCTGAAAAACCAGGATGGATTCCTGCCTTTGGATAAAAATAAGATCAAGACTCTCGGCGTGATTGGTCCGAACGCGGACAGCCGCCGCGCACTGGTCGGTAACTACGAAGGTACCGCATCGCGTTATGAGACGGTGCTGATGGGTCTCCAGGATTATCTGGGCGACAGCGTCCGGATCATGGCGTCGGAGGGCTGCCATTTGTATAAAGACAGGGTAGAAGGTCTGGCCGTGGCGAACGACCGTATTTCGGAAGTACGCGGCGTATGCAGGGAATCGGATGTCATCATCGCGTGCATGGGATTGGATGCGAACCTGGAAGGCGAAGAGGGCGATGAGGGCAACGCTTATTCAGGCGGCGATAAACCGGACCTGAGATTGCCGGGAAATCAGGAAGAAGTGCT
Source organism: uncultured Clostridia bacterium (assembly GCA_944381295.1). GTDB lineage: Bacteria > Bacillota > Clostridia > Oscillospirales > Acutalibacteraceae > CALWKP01. Next base: position 1,578 of record CALWKP010000135.1, read on the forward strand.
CCGAGTGATTGCAGAAAGCGGAAAACCGGTTATTTTGGTATTGCTGACCGGAAGTGCGATGGCGATCGATTTTGCAGCGGAAAAATTTGAGGCAATCCTCCAGGGGTGGTATCCGGGTGCGCAAGGCGGGCTTGCCATCGCGCGCGTGCTGTTTGGCGAGGTTTCCCCGCAAGGAAAGCTTCCTGTCACGTTCTACCACGGCACGGAGGAATTGCCGGCATTTACCGACTATTCCATGAAGGGCCGCACCTACCGCTACATGACAAATGAGGCGCTCTATCCGTTTGGGTATGGGCTGACCTATACAGATATCCGTCTCGGCGAAGCTGCTGCGGATACCGGAAAGGTCACCAAGGATGGAATCACGGTGAAAGTGACCGCAGAAAACGCCGGGAAGATGGCCGGAATTGAAACGATACAGGCATATGTGAAAGCAGTGCGTCCGGGTACACCGAATGCACAGCTGAAAGGGTTCCGGAAAGTGGAACTTGTGCCGGGAGAGCAGAAAGAAGTGACGCTGCATCTGCCGCTGGAGGCCTTTGCGTTGTATAATGAAGAGGGAATCCCAGTCGTGGAACCAGGAGAATACGACATATTCATCGGGACGTCGCAGCCGGACCATCGGAGCCAGGAACTGACCGGAAAACCGGTACAGAAACTGACCGTGCGTGCAGACGAACGGTATGAACTGGAACAATAAGACACAGAAAGCGGGGCGGCGTCCGAAGTGAGGACACCGCCCTTTGTCACAGAAAGCTTTCCGCAGGATTGGTCCGATTCTGGAAAAATCCGAGCAGGGAGAACTTTCCCGTATAGTAAGGTAATGCTGCACCATTCACACCGAATGCTCCAGGTGGCGTTACCTTAGAAACGATATTTCATAGAAAGAAGGGTTCGGGATGATCTATGCCGACCATGCCGCAACAGCGCCGTTAGAGGAGGGTGTCCTGGAAGCGATGGAGCCTTTTCTCAAAGACAGCTTTGCCAACCCATCCGGGAGTTACCGGTTTTCGCTTACATGCCGCCGGGCAGTGGAGGACGCGCGTGCGTCTATCGCGGAGGGGATAGGCTGTACCCCGCAGGAGATTTATGTTACTTCCGGCGGAAGCGAAGCAAATTCCTGGGCAGTATGGAACGCCGCACAGGCCTGCGGAAAAAGCGGGAAATCCCTGCTGACATCCTCAACAGAACATCATTCCCTGCTGAATGCCTGCGCGGGAGCGGAAGCGTTCGGCGTAAAAACCGGAATTTTGCCCGTGGATAACCAGGGGACCGTGCGTCTGGAAGAGTTGGAAAAACGGCTCCATACAGGGGTGGAGATGGTCTCAGTGCAGTATGCGAACAATGAGACAGGGACCATCCAACCGGTGAAGGAGATCGCCGCACTCTGCCGGGAGAGAAAGGTGTGGTTTCATACCGATGCTGTACAGGCGGTCGGGCATATTCCTGTTGGAATAGAAAACGGGATCGCTTTGCTGTCAGCGTCGGCGCATAAGTTCGGCGGACCAAAGGGGATCGGATTTTTGTATGCTTCGCGGAATGTACGGCTGCACCCGCTGGTTTACGGCGGGGGACAGGAACGCGGCGTGCGCGGCGGGACGGAAAATGTGGCGGCGATCGTGGGAATGGCGCATGCATTCCGGAAAGCCCTGGAAAAAAGGGAAGAACGTGCGGAGAGGCTGCGGGGGATGGAGCAAATTTTCCGGGAAGAACTATTGTGCGGTGTGCCGGGGGCAACATTCAACGGGAATCCGGACAAAAAATTACCCGGCCTGGTCAGCGTGACCTTGCCGGGAGCAGATGCCGAACGGTTGATTTATCAGTTGGATATCGCGGGAATTTGCGTGTCGGCTGGCGCGGCCTGTGACCAGCGCGGGGAAAAACAGCCGTCGCATGTGCTGCGTGCAATGGGGATTTCCGATAGGGACGCCATGGCGACGATACGGGTATCGTTCGGCCCGGCAAACCAGGAAGAAGATGCCAGAACAGTCGCGCGGGAACTGTTGAAATTGGTGCGTTAGCACGCCCCTCCAAAACCCATGAATCAGCGAGGCCCGCCGCCGAGCTTGCGGTATTCGGAAGGGGTACATCCGGCAAAAGTTTTAAAGATGCGGTTGAAGGTCGCCAGGGAATTGAACCCGGAACGCATGGAAACCTCGGTGACCGGAAGGGACGGGTCTGTGAGCAACCCCTGGGCGTACAGGACCCGGCAGCGGTTGAGGTAGTCAAAGCAGGTGACGCCGGTAAATTCCTTAAACAGGCGGGAAAAGTGGAATTTGCTGAATCCTGCGTGTTCGGAGATCTGGTCGAGGGTCAGGTCCTCAGAACAGTGGTCGTTGATGTAGTTGCACACCGCAATAAACCGTTCGGTATATTCGCGCTGTTTGGAGCGGGCGACGCCGGTGAATTTTTCGCAGACGTGACCGTGACGTCCCAGTGCGACAAAGAATTGGAGCAGGTGCGCATAGACGGCGACGTCGCGGTAGGGAAGGCCGCTGGATTCGTCTTTGCCGATGGCGCAGATACATTCCCGCAGGGTGCTGGTAAGCTCCGGAAGCTGACCGGCACGGTATAAGCTGTAAGGCCGGAGCAGGGACAGAAGAAAACTGATACTGGGAATCTGGCGGAAGCAAAGGGCGTCATAATGGAGGATGTAACGGCATCCGGACGGCGGTGCTTTGATGGAATGGAGTTCCCCGGGAGCGATCACCAGGACGTCACCGGGAGAAAGGACGATGGGCGAACCGGAGACGGTGACTTCGTAGGTGTTTTCCAGAGGGGAAATAATTTCTCCGGGCGCATGCCAGTGCGGAGGATAATCTTCCGTTTCGGTATTGAGAAAGAACCGGACCGTATGGAATCCATGAAAATTGACGATTTCATGGGTCCCGTGGAGCGTTTCGATCATGGCAGGACCCCCTTTTCAAACGCCGCGAAGCCCATACAGGCAAAATCTCTTTACAAAACTCTGATAACATATTATTATAAGTTTAAAGAGTAAAAATGTAAAGGAGAGAATCATGATGCAGATGACAATGCGCTGGTACGGAAGCCGGCACGATACCGTAACCCTGAAGCAAATCCGACAGACAGCCTATGTAAAAGGGATCATCACAACGCTGTACGACAAGATGCCGGGCGAAGTCTGGGAACTGGACGAGATCCAGGCAATGAAAGCGGAAGTCGAAGCGGCGGGGCTGGATTTAGCGGGCATCGAAAGCGTGAATGTCTCCGATGCGATCAAGACGGCGGCGCCGGAACGTGACCGTGATATTGAAGCGTATAGCAAGACCCTGGAAAACCTGGGAAAATGCGGGATTCATATGGTCTGCTATAATTTTATGCCGGTGTTCGACTGGACACGGACAGAACTTGCGAGGATGCGTCCGGACGGTTCGACGGTGCTGGCATATCATCAGGATACCGTGGACCAGATCTCCCCGGAAAAGATGTTCGACAGTATTTCGGGTGATATGAACGGGACCGTGATGCCCGGATGGGAACCGGAACGCATGGCGAAAGTCAAAGAGCTGTTCCAGCTGTACCGGGATATCGACAGCGAAGCGCTGTTTGCGAATTTGAAATATTTCCTGGAAGCGATCATGCCGGTGTGCAGCCAATATGACATTAAGATGGCGATCCATCCGGACGATCCTGCGTGGAGCGTGTTCGGACTGCCGCGAATCATCATCAATAAAGAAAATATCCTGCGGATGATGAAGATGGTAGATGACCCGCATAACGGTGTGACGTTCTGCACCGGTTCGTACGGGACCAGCCTGAAAAATGACCTGCCGGATATGATCCGGTCGCTGAAAGGACGGATCCATTTCGCGCATATCCGGAACCTGCAATTCAATGACGGTGAACGCGATTTTGAAGAAGCGGCACATTTGTCGAGCGACGGGACGTTCGATATGCATGCGATCATGCGTGCGCTGTACGATATCGGGTTTGACGGGCCGATCCGTCCGGACCATGGTCGGATGATCTGGGAAGAAAAGGCGATGCCCGGCTATGGACTGTATGACCGTGCACTGGGAGCGGCATACCTGTGCGGGTTGTGGGAATCTATCGTGAAGGAAAACAGCTGATCTTCCCGGCAGCAATACGGAATCTTGCAAAAAAGGATGCGGCAGAGGAAATCATGCCGCATCCTTTTTTGGAAATTTAAGTTGTTTTTAGGTTGACAGGATAAGCTATGAGGAAACGGAGGGAAGTGTATGAGACTGCTGTTAGCGGAAGACGAAAAAGAATTATCAAAAGCATTGGTTACGATTTTGGAACGGAACCAGTATTCGATAGACGCAGTATATGATGGTCAGGAGGCATTGGAATATCTGGAAAACGGGGATTATGACGGTGCGATTCTGGACATTATGATGCCGAAAAGGGATGGGATTTCCGTATTACGGGAAGTTCGCCGGCAGGGAAACCAGATACCGATATTGATGCTGACGGCGAAAGCAGAAGTGGACGACAAGGTGTTGGGACTGGATACTGGGGCGAACGATTACCTGACAAAACCGTTTGCGATGAAAGAACTGCTGGCAAGAATTCGGGCGATGACCAGGGTCTGCACAGAGTCAGGAAATTCCGTGCTGCGGTTTGGAGATATCTCGCTGGACCGAGCGACGTTTATGCTGTCGTCAGAAAGCGGGGATTTCCGTTTGGCCAACAAAGAATTTCAGATGCTGGAACTTTTGATGAGCAATCCAAAACAGTTGATTCCCACTGAAAGGTTCCTGCAAAAGATCTGGGGATATGACAGTGATGTGGAACCCAATGTGGTGTGGGTCTATATCTCCTATTTGCGCAAGAAGCTGTCAGCGCTGCATTCCCGCGTACAGATCAAGGCCAGCCGCAATTTGGGATATTCATTGGAGGATACCCCATGATTCGGAAATTGCGCCGTAAATTTATCTGTTCTGCCATGCTGGCGATCCTTTTGGTGCTCGGGGTGATCGTAGGGACCATCCATATCGTCAATTACCACAGAATTGCGGAAAATGCGGATGCCCTGCTGAGTATCCTGGCGGAAAATGGGGGCAAGTTTCCAAAACTGTCGAATCCTCCCCCAGATGGATGGAAGGGGGACGGCGGCCGAAAAATCTCCCCAGAGACGCCGTTTGAACTGCGGTATTTCACCGTGGAACTGGACCAGGATGGAAACGTGATTGCGACGGATACAGGAAATATCGCGGCAATCGGAGAGGAAAGCGCCATAGAATTTGCGCAGGAAGTATACAGCAGCGGGAACGAACACGGATTCCTGAAATTTTACCGGTATTTGCGGCAGGATACACAGGATGGCTGTGTGTTGCTGTTTGTGGACTGCACTAGGGAACTGTCCAATTTTCAGGGGTTCCTGACCATCAGCATTTTGATGGCTTTGGTAGGTTTGGCTTCTGTATTCCTGTTGGTGCTGGCGTTTTCGAAGATTATTTTCAAGCCGGTGGAAGAAAGCTACCAGAAACAGCGGAGATTTATTACAGATGCGGGTCATGAATTGAAAACCCCGCTGACGATCATTGATGCCGATGTCGAAGTGCTGGAAATGGAAAGCGGGGAAAGCGAGTGGACCAGGAGCATCCGGAACCAGGTGGAACGGCTGTCCGGGCTGACGG
>CALWKP010000136.1 GCA_944381295.1 uncultured Clostridia bacterium
GCGGGGCTATGGCAGTTAAGATCAAACAGATTTCGGAGTTATGCGGTGTATCGCGTGGAACCGTGGACCGGGTGCTGAATCATCGAGGAAAAGTAAAGCCCCAGACAGAAGAAAAAGTTCGAGAAGCAGCGGAGAGGTTAGGCTATACCCCCAATATGGCGGGAAAAGCGTTGGCTGCGCGGAAACGGGATTTTGTGATTGGAATTGCTCTGGTTTCGGAAGGAAATGCCTTTTTTGATGAAGTCCTGGAAGGTATTCGGAAAGCGGAAGAAGAACTGCAGGATTATGGAGTGCGTTTGGAGATCCGGACGACGAAAGGATATCATATTGATCGACAGATAACGATGATAGAAGAACTTTCAGAAAAAGCGAATGTAATTATTCTGAATCCAATCAACGATAGGAAAGTTGCCGAGAAAATCGGAGAATTATCGGAGAAGGGGATAGGAGTCATTACACTGAATACCGATATTGAACACGCAGGGAGACTTTGCTACATTGGAAGCGATTACATTCGTGGAGGAGAGACTGCCTGTGGAATGATGGGTCTGTTGACAGGAGGACGAGCCAAAGTAGGAGTGGTAACGGGATCTGTAAAAGTGTTGGGACATAATCAACGGATTAGTGGGTTCCGGAATATTATCCACCAGAAGTATCCAGAAATAGAGGTACTAGATTTTGTAGAAAGCAATGACGACGACGATCAGGCTTATGAGGTGACAAGGGAGATGCTGCAAAAGTATCCGGAAATGGATGCTCTATATATTGTTGCGGCGGGCGTTGGTGGAGTTTGCAGGGCTCTGCGGGAGACAAAAAGAAAATTATGTGTGATCTGTTTTGACAGTACGCCGCAGATCGCGGAAGCATTGCGTGATGGGACCATTCGGGCATCGATCTGTCAACAGCCCTATGAACAGGGATATGAGGCAGTAAAGACAGCTTTTTATTATCTGGTCGGCGGAGCAAAAACCGAAGAAAGTTATATTGTAAAGACAGAAATCAAAATTGCAGAAAATTTATAAATAAACAATTTCGAGAAATAAGGAAAAGGCTGTTTGCCCACAAAAAGGGGGAAACAGCCTTTTGTGCAGAGAGAAAAAGAAAGACGGCAATTTTTTCCTGGACGGCAAAATCCGCATTGACTTTGCACGCCCTTTCCTGTATCATCGAAAGTATCGAAAAGGAGGCGTTTTTATGCTGTTGAAAGAACTTCTCGCAGGGCTTTCTTATGAAGAAAACGGAAACCTTGACGTTGAGATCAGTGATATTGTATATGATTCCCGAAAGGCAGTACCGGGATGTTTGTTTGTGTGTTTGCGGGGCGCTGCCGCAGATGGACATCAATACGCCGCACAAGCGGTAGAAGCGGGAGCAGCGGCAGTTTTGGCGGAAGAACCAGTGCAAGTGCAAGTGAAAGTGCCGGTTGTTTTGGTACAGGATACACGCTATGCGATGGCAGTGGTATCAGCTGCGTATTTTGGACATCCAGCGGAGAAGCTCAAAGTAATCGGGCTGACAGGAACAAAAGGGAAAACGACGACATCTTATATGATCCGCTCCATTTTGGAGTCGGCAGGATACAAAACGGGCTTGATTGGGACGATTGGAGCGGTTATCGGGGATACTGTGATCAAAACAGAGAATACGACGCCGGAATCCTATGAAGTTCAGCGGTTCCTGAGTCTTATGGTGAAAGAGGGATGCCGCAGCGCTGTCATTGAAGCGTCGTCGATTGGATTGAAAGATCACCGGGTTTCAGGGTTTACTTTTGACATTGGCTTGTTTACAAATTTTTCTCCGGATCATATTGGAGGAAACGAACACAAGTCTCTGGAAGAATATATGGCGTGTAAAAGAATGCTGTTCCGCCAGTGCCGGATAGGAATTGTAAATATTGACGACACAAATTGGCAGGGAATTGTAGAAGGACATACATGTGATCTGGAAACCTATGGCTTTTCGGAGCAGGCAATGCTGCGTGCTGAGAACGGGCAGTTGGTGTCACGGCCAGGATATCTTGGAGTCCAATTTGCATTGAAAGGGCTGCTGAATCAGGAAGTATCCGTAGATATCCCGGGTAAGTTCAGCGTATACAATGCACTTGCGGCAATTGCAGTTTGCCGGCATTTTGGAGTTAGTGCAGAGGATATCCAGACAGGATTAGGACGGGTGAAAGTTAAAGGACGTGTTGAACCAGTCCCTGTTCCGGGGAATTTTACCTTGTTGATCGATTATGCCCATAATGCGATGAGCATGGATAATATTTTGGAAACCTTGCGGGAGTACCAGCCAAAACGACTGGTCTGTCTGTTTGGAGCGGGTGGAAACCGTGCACGATCCCGGCGGTATGAGATGGGGGAAGTCAGTGGCAGGCTGGCAGATCTTTCTGTCATTACAGCGGATAATTCACGGTTTGAAGATGTGATGGATATTATCTCAGATATTCTGATCGGGATGAAGAAAACAAAAGGAAACTATGTTGTGATTCCGGACCGGAAAGAAGCAA
>CALWKP010000137.1 GCA_944381295.1 uncultured Clostridia bacterium
AGACCGCCCCCTCCAGCGTCTCACCGGTTTGAGCATCACGTTTTACGATCCGCAGTCCCGCTGTTTTTCCGTTTTCCACCCGCAGTTCGACTGTTCCAGCGTTCTGCTCCGTCACGGTGACCTGATACCTTGTCGGATCCAAAGCATACCCTGATGGGGCTTTGGTTTCCTCCACATAATATAATCCGAGCTTGGGAACCTGAACAATGACAAGGCCAGACGACGTTGTTTTTACATCCTTCACAAAACTGCCGTCTTCACTTGTTACATGGAACTCTGCGCCTGCAAGATTTTTTGAGCCGTCTGCCTTGCGAATGATAAATTCATAGTTTTTCTGTGTGTTGTCCTGCGGCTGAAGGACGACAGGCTTGCTGACCGTTTTCCAAGTGTTGACCGGTACCAGAGCATAGTTCTGCACGTTTCCGTTCTCATACTGCTCAACTCCATATTTAATGGAAAAAGTATTAATTTGCGTGGATACCGACGCAGCCTCATAGTCTTTGGGAAGGTTCGACAAATTTTGATCGATATCGGCAACAACCCGGAATTTTTCTGAAGCAATACCTCCTCCGCTTACAGAACCAGTCATAGATGTTGCACCTTGAATCGGAGTCCCGTCTATTTTTTCAAGACGGAGCCCGTAAGTACTCAAATCTGCGGCAGGTGTTACTGTGTAGGTCTTTGCCATTCCCACCAGATTTCGGTTGTCTCCCTGCATTCCGGTCTGCACAAGAAACTCCATATATTTGATCCCTCTGTCGATATCTTCTTTCCATTCCTGTCCGGATCCGTCCGCATCAGAGATATCTACATACAGGGTTTCGTCATTGAACTGCTTCCAGTTGGTTCCCCATCCGATCAAATTCCACAGATGTGTCCGCAGTTTTTCCAGGCTGTTCCCTCCGGAGTATGATGCTGCACTGTAAATTTGCCATCCAGATGAATCCGGAGACGGTGTCATCACATCGCCAGGAGAAGGGGAGGAAGGCGTCCATTTGGACCCGCTTTCCCAGGCGCTGGCTACAGTCCACATAGCATATTTTGTTATCGCATATGCTTCATTTTCATTGGCAAACATTTCTTTTGTTCCACCGAAAACAGGTGTTTCCCCAGAACTGTCACCATGCACATACCTTCCCTGACTATCAACAAAATGGTTATAGGGATCTGTAAGCTTTTTTGCCGCCGTATCTCCGCCTCCCGTATATCCCCCCGCCGAGATAACGCCCTGTAAAGCCAGCAAAATTTCTGTTTCCTTCTGTTCTTCCAGAATAGGATCTGTAATATCATATACTTTTACATCGTAACCGCTGCCGCCAATCTGGTTATTATAGTTATCCGATCCCAATAAGGCTGAATTCATACAGTACGCCATATACTCTGTACCATCTATTGTAACCGTCATAATATTGGCATTGCAGCTGCTGACCCTTCCTGCAAGATCATTTCCATGCCGTTGTCCCTGCTTTGGATGCCAAAAGCCATCAAAGGGGTTTTGGGATTTCAACACCACAGGAAAACTGCCGTAGTCTGCCGCAGACACGATTGGGGCGTTGGTAAGCATACAGCTTCCGGCCGCAGTAATTGAAAGGAAAGCGGCTGTGATGCGTTTCCAAAAATGCTTTGCCATGTCATTTCACCTCAATTTTTGAAATAAAAAGGACTGGCAGGTTGTTCCTGTCAGTCCCAAGGAATTTTGCGTTTTACCGTTTTGTTTCACAAAGATATGTTTCCCGCATGGTTTCATCCAACATTGGCGTCAGATATACCGGATCTTTGAGGTCGTCAAAAATGGTAGTGTCCAGATCTGAGATAGACGAGTTGAACACCTGGACCGCCCACAGTCTGCCATCCTGATCCACATAACATCCTACTGCCAGACTCTGTGAGCCCCAAACATCTCCATACTCATCTACGCGGTAGGAGAGAATAGCCTGCCGGTGTCCGTCTGACGCCATCCAGGCGTTGACTGCTTCCTGTGCGATACTGTCTAAAGAAACCTCCTGCCCGGAAGCAAGTACCGAGCTTACACGGATATTTTCTCTTCCGCCCATGTATCTTTCCCCGTCGGGACGGATATGCGAGAACGACTCCGATATTTCTTTTGCCCGAATCCGCGCATAATCAGTCAGGCCAATGGACCATACAAGTTTGGGCAAACCCGCCTTTTCCCGTTCCTCATTTGTCAAGTCGAAAATTTTCTGCTCCAGAAGGGCGTTATACTCTCCTAACACCAAACCGAACGTTGTCACCCTATCAGGACTACTCGTTTCAATGGATGCAGCTGGCAATGTTTGCGATATCGGTTCTTCCTGGGCTCCCTGTGTACTGCTGATAACAGTTCCGTCGGCATCCTGCTGGATGACAGAACCATCCTTCATATACCAGGTCGTTATTCCGGTTTCTGCGTTATAATTCATCCTTGTCCAGCCTCCGGAACCTGGACAGGTCGAGATTGCAGATACCGGGAAGGACAGAACCACAAGAGCCATCGCAATAAGAAATGCTGTAGTTTTTCTGAGAAGCATCTGTTTGCTCATAATCAACCATTCCTTCTTCCAAATCTTTTCAGAAAAAAGTGCGATCTTCGTAATTATCATAGCATAAGTTCCACAATAGATCCAGAGAGACTGTTAAATTTCGACCGCCTGCACGCAAAGCCGAATTCCAGGTTCATTGGCAACACAAGTGATCATAGTAAGTTGATTCTGTAATGTTCCCTCCAACGGAGAAAAATCATTGACTGAAATAATCTGGGAACGGATCACACGATATTTCCGGCTGCCAAGTACGGTCGAATATTTAATAAGGTCGCCTTCTTTCAAATCTTTCACATGGTAGAACCATGCATTTGTTCCGCGGTTATGTCCAGCAAAACAGCAGTTTCCATTCCAGACGCTGGTGCCGGTAAAATGGCCGGCACCTTTCGCCATACTACTGTTTGAAGTTCCTTCATACACGGAGACGATTTTCCCTAAAAACCGCAGTGTCCCAATTTTCCCGCCAATTTGAAGAACATCTGCAAGAGGTGTGCTGACAATCGGACCAATCGTTCCCTGCCACGAACTGGGGGATGCCGGATAGGATGATTCTGCAGTCTGGCCGGGTGATATCACTGTCGTAAATCCGTCCGCAGAGGAAATGGCGTTTCCGCCGCTTACCATAAAATCGCCATGGCCGTCATGGCTGATTTTTGCACTGGAGGGTGTGTAGAAAAAAGAACAGTCATCAGCTTCATAATACTCATCATTGGCAGCAGCTGATACCGGTACAACTGTAAACAGAACCGCAATTGCAGTAAGAAATAAAGCTAGAATTTTTGGATACTTCATCTATTTTTCGATGCCTCCCTTTTCTTCAAAAGAAAAATGCTGCTCCGGTTCCCAATACTACAACCGCTGTTACTCCAAGCAGCCAAAGCGGCAGGATATTCTTGAGGTCCTTAACTTCTTCGCTTTCCAATATTTTTCCTTCATAGGTAACGGTATATCTGTTTTTTTGAACTTCTGTTTTGGATACTACACCGCTATATTCTGCGGTAGTAACATACCCAGTCGCATACCGACTGCTTCCCGTTCCGGAATAGTTTACCGTTGCCGTATATGATGTGGGAATGAGACTCCCGTTTGCTCCGGTACCGCCCTCGCCTTTCCAGGTAACGTCGGAAATCACAAGAGTCAGACCGTTTTTGGTAACGGAAGTAGGAAGCAGTCCGGGATCATTATACGGCAAATCCAAATATGTTTTGGTATCCGATACAGTATACGATCGAGTTTCATATCCGGCTGCTTCGGTTTTTACAGATGATGGAACCAATGTTAATATTCCGGTAAAGCCATCTTGATCGTACTCTTTGGAGCCGTCCAGCAGTTTCAGATTCTCCTCCAGCGATTTTTCCTGATTTTCTATGAGAATGGCTTCAGAAACCATCTTTGAAACTGTATTCGTTACAGCTTCCTTATGGATGTCCCGGAGAGAAAAACGATATTCATCCCGATCAAAATATTTTTGAATTATCTGTTTCGGCGATTCCTCCGGAGATAATTCGTATGTCAGAACAATCTCTGGATTTTCCTCACTTCCTGTTTGTACCGCTTCCGATGGAAAGGCCATACCGGTACAAAATATACACAGGCATAGCAGTCCTCCGATGGCGGCAGCTTTTTTCATAAAATATCACTTTCTTTCTCTTTCGGAATGTTTTCCCGTTATAACGGGAACCATACAGGCAAGCCGAGGCTTTCCGGCTGTTCACTGGCTTTCAAAAGTTTTCGGCAGCGCTATCTGTTAGCCAACCCATCTGACGTGTGAGCAAACGATCTTGTGTATCATTATCCCCCACCCGGAGTTATCGCAAAAAAGGAGAACCTCCTCCCTCTTTCCGGTCAAAATTACTCGCTCGAGTTTCTGTGAACAATTATTGTGTTACGAAAACACACAGATGCTCCTTTGAACTGTCATGGCGTTTTTCCGATGTCGCTTATCCGGATGGGAACGTACCTGTATGGTTGTTATTCACTTTTCAAGCTTCGCACAGTTTTATCCGTTCACTATATAGCCCGGGAAAACAACAAAAATGTGACAAGAATTTCAAAAAGTTAGAATTTCTTTTTTAACCGAAAAATTCTTTGTCTGATGGTAGTTTCTTTTATTCCTGTTTTCTTAGCAATTTCGGCATTAGTATACCCTTGCAGCTTATAAAGGATAATTTGCAGTGTCGGCCTGTCCACTTTTGAAAGAATACGGAACAACTCAGGATTTTCAATACTGTTCAGCAGGGATTCAGCATCTTTAACCGGCAACTCCGGCTCCTGGGTGGTTCCCTTTTCCCAATAATCCGGCAACTCTGTCCATCTTTGTAAATACTGGCGTTCTTTATTGAATTGTGCCCAGTCGTATGTATGCAGCCGTTGAATAGTATCTTCATCTACGCCAAGTTCTCTCAGTTTCTTTTCTTCCGCTTCTTTCCATACGAGCCACTGTTTTTCGGCACGTGCTTTGTTGTATCTCATAAATAAACCTCCAGCAATCTGAAATTTTGAAAAAATCAGATTGCTGGAGGCGGTGCGCGCGGACGAAATATTATTTGAGAATTTGGGGCAACAAAAAAAGGCCGCCAAAAGACGACCTTTTTCCAAAAGCAAGGGTTTTCACACCCTCTAAAAACCATTCTTTAATTTTTATGCAGAATAGGAATGAAACTTAAGAAGTTATGCGAAATCGGTTGGCGATTCTCCGCTTTCCTCTTCAATTATAGTGGTCCGTGTGTTATCGCTATAAATTGTTGCAGTTGTAACTACACGGTAAGTATAACCGGACGGAACGGTATAATCACAATCCAATGCCTTTGTTCCAGTACCTGTAAAGTTTTTTGATTCACTTTCGATTGTATCCCATCCATTCACAGTATATTGCTGTAATTCTAAGGTAACCATGCTGGGATAATTGTCAATAACTAAAACAGAACCTTCGCAGGCTGCGCTATTTCCTGTAATTCTAAGTCCTGCAACAATCCGTCCGATATGTTGATAACGAAGCACACTGTCAGTTGCAGCATTTACAGGCATTACAAAAACCGAGGTTAAAAGGGATAAGACTAAAATAAGAGACAATACTTTTTGTTTCATAAAGTGTCCTCCTGACTTTTCCAAGAATGGTTTTAGTAATATATAGTGAAAAAAGTCAGAAATGTAACACTTTTTTTATTTTAAATATAAATTATTTGCAAATTTTTCTAAGTCAACTTCAGGGTCATTGGAAGACACCGTGATTGATAAACTGTTTTCTTCATCTTTCCAGAAAAGAACATAATATTTATCATTTGCATAGTATTGGGCAATTATTCCGGATTTTAAAGTAATGTTTTTTTCTGTAATAAAATCTTCGGTATTTTCATATCCAACTGTATCAATACTTCCTTCATAAATAGATATATTAAAATTATTTTTATTAAATTCCAATATATTGTAAGTATCAAAGTTTAAAAATTGTTCTCCCACATACCCATCAGGAATCCAGTTGGGAATATATTTCCCCCCATAGGATGCCAGAATTTCCTGATTCTTATTAGAATCTGTGATTTCATAAGAAGTATATTTCTGCGTGATAGACGAGAAAAATTCAATAATCCTCTCCCGAAAAGCACTGACTGAAAAAGTAAGAGTCATGAATAATACAATCACTACGCATAAAGTAGACAAAGCAACCTTCCACATTTTTTTGTGACTTCTTTTCCGGAGTTCTTTCTTTTGAAGAATCTTTATCTCCTTTTTGAATTCTTCCAATGTCTCTTCAGAAAGCGCAAATTGTGGGTCAGTTTTGAGCTTTTCGTTTTCTTTGATCAGCTTATCGCCTTCTTCACTCATAATTTCATTTACTGCCATTCGGAAGGACAATTCTTCATATTGTTGTTTTAAATCCTCTGTCGAGCGATTATTTTTCATGAACTTTCACCCCTTTATTCAGAAATTTCTTGATTCTCTGGCGGGCACGATAAACGCTTTGACGAATATATTTTTCGTTTCCCCCTATTACTTCCGCAATCTCTTTTTCTTTGTACCCTGAATATTTTAAGCAGATGAGATCCCGATCCCTGTCATTCAGGTTCAATATAGCTTCTTTTAATTCCAGATAACTTTCCACTTCAATCGTAATATCATCACTGGATAAGAAATTTGACGGAGTATCTTCCAAATATTGATTCTTCTGCTTGTCTCTGTAATACTCAATAGCGATATTGCGGGTGACCTTGTTTATGTAACTGACTTGATTGCGATAAGGGAGGAGACGAAAACGATCCATATAGCGGATGGTCCTTGTAAACGCTTCATGAACAATATCCTTACACAAAGACGAATCCTTGACTATTTCATAAGCAGTCTTGCAAAACAACGCATAGAAATCCGTATAAAGCGAAATGATTCTATCCGCATCCTCGGTGCTTTCAATTGTAGACAAGAAAACCGGCAGCATTGATATGTCCTCCCTCTCAGAAAATAAAAGCATTTAGTGGAGAATTTCCATTAAATGCTTTTACTTATGGTCTAGTTAAAATCAAATTTAATATTTCATATGCAAATTTTCGATCCGCCTCAGAACATCGTTTCAACAGTGCAATGGTAGGATCGCCTTCAAAGGTATCCTTGTCTATGCTGTAAACATCTCCGAAAAGCAAATAATCTGTCGAAAGCCTGGTTGCGTTTTTTATTTTTACAAGTGTCGATAAAGACATGTTATTTTTACCATATTCAATGCTTTGATAGTAGGAATAGGAGATATCCAGCAATTCAGCAAAAACTTCCTGGGTCAAATGCAAACTTTTCCGATAACTGGAAAGGCGCTTACCAATTGCTTTGTTGTCTAAGGTGTACATATGAAACCCTTTCCTGAATATTTAATATTATAACATATTTTAACAAAAAATTCTATTTTTAAAACACTCTATAAACCCTAAAATAATACAGGGTAATACAGTGTGTTACAATTTTTCTAAAAATTATCTTTTCCCTTTGTGTTACATTTCCTCGAAATTTCTCTTTATATATAGCAGAGGTGATAGTAAATGTTAGGAATAGGAATTTATGGGGATCAAAAAAACCAAATCCACAATTTGATTTCAGAAATATTAAAAAAGGGAAAATATGATTTTCATCTTTCCTCTTTTTCGCTAGAAAATATTTCAGAAAATTCGTCGAATGATTACTATGATATCGCAGTCTTATATTTCGGAGAAAATTTCAAGAATCAATCTTTGGATAAACTTAAAAAGTTTCACCTTTCCTTCCCAAAAACATTACTTTTCATCATTTCGGATAATCAGGATTACGTTAGCTTTGCCTTTGAAATCAACGCATTTCAGTTTTTCTTTTTACCGCTCAAGGAAGACCTTTTTGAAAAAGAACTCATCCGGGCTGTGCTCTTAAAGGAAAGAAAAAATTTACCCTTTCGGTCTTACGCATTTCTGGAAAACCACGCAGAAGAAATTGTGTATATCCGTGCAGAAAATCATTGCTTAAATTTTCTCACTCGAAAGGGCGAGCATTATATTTTTCCAGGTTCTATAAAAGCTGCGCAAGAAGCGTTGAAATTATCGGGTTATGCCAGGATTTATAAGAGCCTTCTGGTCAATGTCTATTATATCCAAGAAGTAAAAAAAGATCGGGTTATCTTAAAGAATGGATTAGGCAATCTTCCAATCGGAAGAGCTTACAAAAAAATTTTGCAGCAAAACTCTTGTATAAAATCAATTTATTGAAATAGAAGAAACATTGGACATTTTTTATTGAGATCTATATCTCATTATGATATCCAGGACTTCATTAGCCAGTCAAAATCGACCTGTTTTCCATGATTTTGAAATGCAGGGAGGTGTTTCCAATGGGCCGCAAATTCCGTCCGTAAAAAATGATGAGGGAATTTAAGGAGGCATTTATGAAACATCAAATCAGAGCGATAGCATTGGCACTGTCATTCTTGATGGCGATACAGCCGCTGCAGGTTGTGGCAGCAGAAATTAGTCCCCAAATCCCCAACACGAGCGCGGGCGAAAATTGGGAAGCTCCTTTGCCCGAGCAGGAAGACGAATACGAACCGCTGATCCTTGCGGAAGAAGAACGGCGGAGAGAAGAAAACTCAAAGACTTTCCGGCTGGAAGACGGCACATTTCTGACAGCAGTATACGACGAGCCGATTCATTATCTGGATGAAAACGGGGAATGGCAGGATAACGACAACACCTTGGTGCCGGCCGGAGAAGAACCGATGGATTCCGGTTTTGAAGCGATAGAAGATTGTGAAGAGCCGGAAGGAGAAGTTGAAGAAGGACCGGTCAAGGATTCCGGCATCACAGAATATTCCGAAGAGATAGACGCATGGATGTCACGGACACTTTCTGAAAAAGATTCCGGGCCGGTGACTGAAGAACCGGAGATAGAGGAACCCTCTGCCTTGGAAGAAGACGAGCTTCCGCAGGATGAGGAAGAAATGGACGAAGTAGAGACCAAGGCCGGGGATTTCAAAATCAGGTTATCTAAAAAGGCGAAGGACGGAAAAACTGTCACGATCAAAACAGACGGATATCAGGTCAAGTGGGGCTTGGAAGGGATGAATAAAGTCCGAATGAAGGAAATCCCTGCTCCGGAATTGCTTACCGATGACCCCAACGAAGAATTTTTACGTCTGCAAAATCTGACCAATGAAGTCATTTATGAGGAAATTTATCCAGATGTCGATTTGCAGTATTTCCTGACGCCAACCTCTGTGAAGGAAAATATCATCCTGAATTCCGCTGACGCGCAGAGGGTGTTCACGGAAATCTATGATATCGGGAAACTGGAAGCCGTACAGATCGACGAACGCACCATCCACCTGTACGACCCGAATGATACCGAACAGG
Source organism: uncultured Clostridia bacterium (assembly GCA_944381295.1). GTDB lineage: Bacteria > Bacillota > Clostridia > Oscillospirales > Acutalibacteraceae > CALWKP01. The sequence goes on from CALWKP010000137.1 coordinate 9,395, forward strand.
AAACCCCGGTATTCCGCATCCTAGCTCCGGAAATGACAGATGCAGCCGGTGCGTTCAGCGGGGATGTGACCATCGAGCTGGTTGAGCAGAAAAACAAACGGATCAAAATAGAAATCCGTCCGGATTCGGGATGGCTGGATGATGAAGAACGCGAATATCCGGTTGCCATTGATCCGTTTATCTTCACCGACCAGGAAAACGACCAGATCCAGGATACCTTTATCGCTGAGGATACACCTTCAACCAATTATGGGTCAAACGGCTCCATGTACATTGGTAATGAAAGTGCAAACTATGGAGTCAGCCGGATTTTGCTGAACTTCAATCTCCCGCCGATGGACCGTGGGGACATGGTGGTATCCGCAACGCTGAACATGGTGCAGATGCCTTCTGGGATGAGCCCATCCACAGGAATGATGCGGATCGACGCACATGCCATAAACGCGACGTGGACGGAGACAGGGGCTACCTGGAATGCCATGAGTTCGGCATACGAGCCGGATATTCTGGACTATTATATTGCGACAAGCGCATCATCCAACGAATATTCCACCTGGGATGTTACCCGCCTTGTCAAGAGCTGGTACAACTATGATGCAGAAAAGGCTCTCGGGAAACCCCAGTATGGGATTCTTCTGAAAGCGCATGATGAAACGGAAGCGGTGAGAACCCAGTACCTCGCGTCCAATAACCCGAACCTGGGCGGATATTATCCGGGCCTGACGATCCGCTTCGTAAACAATGTCGGTTTGGAAGGATATTGGGATTACACGACACAGTCTGCCGGCATGATCGGGACCTCTTATGTCAATACCTATACCGGAAACCTGGTATTCCAGACGCCGGTGATGGCAACAACAGGTTCCCGCGCGCCTGCCAGCTTTGTCCTGACATATAACGGTTATCAATCCAACCTGCATTTCAAAAATAATCAAAAAGGAACTATTACGGGCGCGGGATGGATGAATACCTTTAACCAGCGCTTTGATACCCTTTCCGAAGAAAACGGGACTACCGATGCAGAAAAGGAAAAATTCCGAAGGCTTGCAGAAGCCGGATATGCGTTCGTTTATCTGGACGCAGACGGCACGGAACACTATTTTAAAGCATCTGACGTAGAAAACGAATATTACGATGAAGACGGGATGGGAAGCAAACTGATCATCCAGCGTTCTTCGACCACGGAACGATTCCTTCTGGAATTTGATGACGGCTCAAAGATCACGTTTACTTCCGCAGGATTCCTGTACCGCATGTACGACAGCGACGGGAACTATATCCAGACAGCGTACAACGGCAATAACGTCTCATATTTTGACGACGGTGCTGGCCGCAGGACGACCTTGACAGTAGCCGGGACAACGGTAACGCAGGTTTTGGGTCCGGATGGCCTGGATCATGGTCTTCGGTACGAAGGTACCACACTGGACCGCATTAATTTCCCGGGACTGCGGGTAGCAAATTTCCATTATGATGCACAAAACCGTCTGGAACGGGTAGAAAACCCGGATGGTTCCGGCCTTTCTTACACTTATTATTCCAGCAGTTCCCCGATGGTCAGCAACCGAGTAGAGAGCGTGACCGAAATCGGGACAGACGGAAGCGCGGGAAACAGCGTGTCGTTTGTCTATAACGAAGACAACAGCACCAAAGTGACCTACACGTTTGGGGACGGCACACAAATTTCAGAAACACTGACTTTTGACTCATATGGGCGCCCCATTTCGATTATTGGAGCGGACGGGTCTGCGTCAGCGTATGAATACACCACCGAAACAGAAACGTCCACTGCGGTAAAGAAAGCGAACAAGATCAAAAAAACTTCCAGCACCTCGGCGCCGGTCATGAATATGCTGCGGAACCACAGTGCGGAAAACAACGCGACAAACTGGACGACATCGAACTGGTCGTCGCCCGGCGGAACGCAGAGTGTGGATACCACAACAGCATATTTGGGACAGAAATCGCTGAAAATCAGCCAGAATCAGGAAGAACCCACGCGCAGCGCCTATTACCAGACATTTGATCTGTCCTGGAGTTCTGCGGAGATTCCTCCAAGCTATACGGTGTCGGCATATGTCAAGACAGCAAATGTGACAGACGGGAACGGCGCCAGTATTTTTGTTACGTTCTACGATGACACCGGTACAGAAATCTCAACGCACAACAGCCGGGGCCTTTACGGGACGACGGACTGGAAGCGTATCTCGACAACATTTACAGTACCGGATAACGCGGCCTCCATGCGCGTATATTTCGGCCTGAGCTATGCAAACGGGGACTGCTGGTTTGATGCTATGCAGTTGGAAACGGGCAAGACTGTAAATGACTACAATTTGCTGGAAAACAGCGATTTCTCGTACGGAGACGCAGGATGGACCGGACAAAACCTTGGGGATAACGACGGGGTTTCCGGAAACAGTTTTACGATTGAAGGAGACGAAGTATCCAACAAAAACATATTCCAGGTAATCCCGATCCACAAACCGGCGGCGGATGTCGCGTTCAATGTGTCGGGCAAAGCAGACGGTATCTCTGTCCCGACCGATAATTCTTCGATCTATTACTGCATTGACGCGGTCATCTACTATACGGACGGGACAAATGAACCCTATCTGGTGGAATTTAATCCGGATACCACTTCGGAACAGTTTGCCAGCGGGACGATAAAGCCATCGCAGGCCGCAATTAACGCGAACAAGACAGTGGATTCCATCCGGTACTATCTGCTGTACTACATGAACGCGAACAGCGCAAGCTTCTATGATTTGCAGCTGTATCTGGATCAAAGCGGGACAGCCTACACCTATGACAACGAGGGGCAGGTCATCTCGGCAGACGACAACGCGAACCGGAACCAGTCATACGGCTATACCAATGCCAACGAACTGGCGGAAGCAGAAAACGCGAATAATGAAAACTACACCTATACGTATGATACGGAAAACCCGCACCGGATGACGGCGGCAAGGTCGGAACAGACGGGGTCAGGGTTTGTATACAGCTATGATTCGTATGGAAATATCCTGAACACCAAGGCGGGCCAGGTAGGGACAACCGGCAGTTTGGATACGACGTCCGCATACATGGAAGCGTCGGTCACGATGAACAGCACGGGGAACTATGTGGCAACTTCAACGGATCATGCCGGAAAAACAACCAGCTACAACATTGCGGCAAATTCCGGGCTGCTCAACTCCCAGACAGATCCAAAGGGGAATATTATCAGCTACACCTATGACCCGGACACCTATCAGATTCTGACAGCCTCTGGTACAGGGGATGCAGGAGCATCTGTGGTAGAATACACCTACGACAGCTCAGACCGTCTGGATTCGATAGAACGGAACGGGATGCTGTACAATTTTGCGTATGATGTGTACGGGAATGTGGTGTCAACCAGCATCGGAACAAGGACGCTGTCGGAAAACACCTACGGCGAATCGAACGGGAACCTGCTTTCAAGCGAATACGGGAACGGTTTCCTGCGCAGCTATGGGTATGACAGTCTGAACCGGCTGGTAAGTCTGAGCGAGAATAACACGCTGCAATATCAGTATTACTATGACGCCCGCGGGAATATCGCGCGGTTGGAAGACTTCAGCGGGCAATCGATGCAGTCAACATCCTATTCCTACGACATGCTCAACCGCCTGACGTTGGAAGAACGGAGCAACGGAGACTACCTGGAATACGGTTACGACGTGATGGACCGCGTGACCTCGATTGGGTATTTCTTTGACAACATATTCAAGGAGATCCAATACAGCTATGGGGACGACGGCCGGCTTGGACAGACTGAATTCTTCGGGCAGTGGACGGCGGACCATCAGTACAACGGCGTAAACCTGCTTACCGGGAAGGATATTGATATCGCGGAAGAGGCAGGCGACCCGACACTGCATACCGGGATCACCTATCAGACGGTCAGCGGGAACCGGATTTCCGGTCTGGTGGACAGCTATACAAACTATTCGAGGCTGGACGGCGCAGACACGGAGCTGTACGAATACAGCTACACCTATGACGACAACGGAAACATCCTGAGCGTAACGGACCTGGATGGGAACGTGACAGAGTACGAATACGACGGGCTGAACCAGCTGATCCGCGTGGATGATGAGCTGGCAAACAAGAGCTACACGTATGAATATGACGAGGGCGGGAACCTGACGAGTGTGAGCGAATACGCATACACGACCGGGAGCCTTAGCACAGCGACAGACACCCGCGCATACGTTTATGGAAATACGGAGTGGACAGACCTGCTGACATCCTACGACGGGCAGACGATCACCTATGACGAAATCGGAAACCCGTTATCCTATCGCGGGATGACGTTCACATGGGAAGGCCGGAGGCTGGCGACCGCAGCCAAGGGAACGACCAACGTCAGTTATGAGTACAATGAGAACGGTATCCGCAAGAGCAAAACAGTAGGGACAGAAACAACAGAATACTTCCTGGACGGGAGCACGATCATAGCGCTGAAAAAAGGCAGCGACGTTCTGTGGTTCCTGTACGATGCTGACGGCCAGCGGGTCGGCTTCACGTACAACGATACGCCGTACCTGTATCTGTATAACGCGACCGGCGA
>CALWKP010000138.1 GCA_944381295.1 uncultured Clostridia bacterium
TTGGCTGGCGACGGCCCGGGACAATAGGAAAACGCCAACATTTTATATTCCTCAATAGCTCAGTCGGTAGAGCATGCGACTGTTAATCGCAGGGTCGTTGGTTCGAGCCCAACTTGGGGAGCCAGAAGGTAAGGCCGTCGTTTTCTTTAGCGTCGGCCTTACTTGTTATCATGGGCCACTAGCTCAGTTGGTTAGAGCAACCGGCTCATAACCGGTCGGTCCGGGGTTCGAGTCCCTGATGGCCCACCAAAGTCAAAAATCCGGACATATCGCCACATCATAAGAGGGCAATGTCCGGATTTTTGCGTTATTAAGATAAAAGTAATAAGGCAGAGAAGTTACATTCTCTGCCTTAATTGTTTAAAAACTATCTTTTTATTCCTTTATAAATGTAATAAGGTTTTGAGTAGAAGTAGGTCCCTGCTTTGTTTGCTTCCACTAAATTATGAATGAACTCGTTATATTCATCTACTGTGAGAGCACCTGTATTTTCTTCCGTCATCAAATCGGTATTTTTCTCAACCAGCCAGCCGATATGTTTACTGAACTCATAGCCAAATTTTCCTTCTGTATATTCGGTTTCCACGATGCTATGAATAAAAATGCTGCTTTCAAATAAGCCTGAATGATGAAAAATCCCGTAGGTTCTCCTACCCATCCAACTGTCAATATTTTCCATCCAACCCTGTTTTGTGACAGCATATGCGTGTACCGCTTTTGTAATTAAATTTTTATTCTTACCATTATAGATAATACTGTCAAAATCAGTATTAATACAAAGGACTATACCACCTGGCTTTAATATCCGGTGTATTTCTTTGACAAACGCCGCTTTCTCTGCGATACATTCCAGGAGATCTTTGGTTAAAACCAGGTCAAAGGTATTGTCTGCAAATTTTAGCTGCTCGGCACAGTTCATCACCGTTAATTCAACAGGAGAATCATAAGGAATGGTGTTAAAATTCCTGTCAGTGACATCTATACCCACAGCTTTAGTCACTTTATTCGGAAATGTTTCGATAATACCGTTAAGGTAACCTGCATTTCTGCATCCTAAATCAGCAATGAGAGCATTTTCTGGTAAGTCGATCAGTCCATAGATCGCTTGATTCAGAGAGGAATGATTCATTTTCATTGTAAAACCTCCTAATATAAAATACGGTCAACAACTGCATGCCGTCAACAATATGATAAAAGAGGTTTTTCTTTATCATCACTTTTTCAGGCACACAGCAAAATAAGCTTGTACCCGAAATGATACAAGCTTCATCGGCAACGTCGAATGATGATAAAGAACATGTTATGGCTCCTCTCAAGAAATTTTGTTTATTTTATCATAGCAAAATATTTCCGTCAATAGAGGACAAAAGACTGTTTTGCAAAATGGGTTCTTTGGTGGCAGAATTTCTTATAGCAGGATATTACATATCGTCTTATTCTCATTTTGAGAGAGAATAGGCAGAAAATTTTATTGTCAAATATATTATTACTTTAGATGATGCTGATCAATGAAAAGTATTCCTTACAGAAGTGTAAGCCACGGTTTCATCCATGAATTTGTTTTGATAGCCTGGAATTATCAATTTTTTCCAAAGGGAAAGTGCATGAGCGAAGGACAGAAAGGGTTACAATTTGCAAAGGCAAAAGACAGTAGCTTATATATCTTGTGTAGAATTATAAAAGTATAAGAAAATGTGGATAAAAAATAATTATCTTATAAGAAGAATGATTTTACAGCATGAAAGTTTTAGAGATGAACAATTCCATGTCTAAGTGATTGAAATGAGTTAAATTACATGATACAATAAATGTGTTCGCGTGCGGTGAAATTTATGGATGAAGACGAAAATGATTCATATTTGGAAAAATTCTGTAAAAATTAACTGCATAGAAATGGGCTTAGTAAATTATGGTCGTATGGATTTCCTGATTTAAAAGCCTCGAAGAATGATAGAATGGGAGGAATGAAGTTGAGTGTAGTGGATCAGGTCAAAGAAGCAGAGCAAAAAGCGCTGCAAAAGAAGGACGACGCAAAAGTTCAGGTGGATCAGTTACTTGAGCAGACAGAAGCTGAAGCAAAAAAAACTGCGGAGTCCACCATTGCAGCAGCAAAAGCGGAAGCTCAGCAAATCCTGGAAGCTGCGATGCGGGAGGCGACAACTAAGGCGGAAGAAATCAGAAAAGAAGCGGAAGCCAAAGATGCCTCATTGCAGAAGACAGCCAAAGGGAATGAGACGAAAGCGGTTAAGCTTGCAATGAGCTTTCTGTAAAGCCTGCAAGAAGAGGTGATTTTTTAATGATTGTTGCAATGAAAAAAGCCTCTCTGATCTGTATGAAGGAAGATAAGAACACCGTGTTAAAGGCATTGCAAAAATCGGGAGAGATGATGCTTTGTAGTGTTGGCAGCGGTAGTTCTTCGGATGGGGAAGCATCGGGAGCTATGCGGAAGATGGAGCTTCTGATGCGGAAACTGAAACCTTATCAGAAAAAGAAAGGATTTTTGGAAGGGCCTCCAGAAATTGAAGCAGGCGAATTTGATCAGCGTGGGGACACAGAACTTTCCCTTGCCAAACAAGCGGATGAATGGCTGGAGAAAATCGAAGGGTTCCAAAAAGAAAAAGACCGTCTTGCAGCGGAAATTTCTGTTTTAGAGCCTTGGAAAAGCCTTCCGACAGCATTGGATGCCCTTGGAGAGAGCAGTTATACGTATAGTGCGGTTGGCATCTTGCCTGCAAAAAGTGTTTTGCAGGCTGATGAAGTTTTGGGGAAATATGGAGCAGTTTCAGAAATATTGGAAGATGGGAAACAATCCCGGAAAATATCAGTGACAGTGTTAAAGGAACAAGCTTCGGATGCGATGACAGAGTTAAAAACACTGGGATTTGAACCGGCTACATTACCCAAAAAAAATTGTACAGCGTTGGAATTGGTAGAGGAACTGCAAAAAAAGCAAGCGGAGATGGATGAAGCTTTAAAGAAAGCGCAGGAAGCCTTAAAAACATTGATGGAAAAGGCGGAACAGACGATTTCTCTGTTATATGAGCAGTACCGTGCGGAAAACGAACGGGAAGAAGCGCCATTGGGTGAAACACTGGAAACGGTTTATCTGGAAGGATGGGTACGCAGTGACCGGATGGAGAAGCTGGAAAAGGCCATTGCGAAGGCAACAGATGTCTATAGCTTGTCGTTCCGGGACCCGGAAGAAGGAGAAACTCCGCCAACAGCGGTGAAGAACAATAAGTGGGTGAGCCAATTTGAGGGGATTACCGACATGTTCTCGTCTCCAAATTATCGGGAAGGCGATCCAAACCCAGTGATGGCGCCGTGGTATTGGCTGATCTTTGGCTTGATGATGGGCGATGCAGGATATGGTTTGATGATGGCAGTGCTGATTTTTGCTGCGAAGAAAGTGATGAAACCATCCGGCTCGACGTTAAAGCTGATGAATGTCATGTTGTATTCGTCGATTACAACGATGCTTTGCGGGGTCGTGTTCGGCAGTTATTTCGGGGAAACCTGGAATCCTTTATGGTTCTCGCCGATGGATGACCCGGTAACCATGTTGATTTTCACACTGGTCATTGGAGTACTGCACATTTTTACCGGGATGATATGCAAGATTGTCCAGAACGTAAAGGAAGGCTATGTCTGGGATGCGATTTTTGATCAGGTTTCCTGGATGCTCTTGATCTTGGGCCTGGGGATGCTGTTCCTGGAGCCGCTGAAAACAGTCGGGATCGTGTTAGCGATTGTTGGAGCACTTATCGTTTTGTGTACTGCAGGACGTGAAAAGAAAGGCATTCTTGGAAAAGTAACAGGCGGATTAGTCGGATTATATGGGATTACAAGCTATATGAGCGATATCCTTTCGTATTCGAGAATCCTTGCGCTTAGTTTGGCGACTGGCGTCGTAGGCATGGTAATGAACATGCTTGCAGGCATGATCCAGGGGAATATCATTGGATTTGTTTTGTCCTTGGTTATTTATATTGCAGGCCATATTTTCAACTTGGCGTTGGGACTGTTGTCGGCCTACGTGCACGATTGCAGGCTGCAATATATCGAGTTTTATGGAAAATTCTTTGAAGGCGGCGGGGAACCTTTTAAACCCTTCGCAATCCACACAAACCATATTAAATTAAAATAATAATCTTGGAGGTAATCATAATGTCTGGAATTTCTATTGCGATTATGGGTGCGGCTATTTGTGCAGCTCTGGCTGGCTGTGGTTCTGCTTTGGGTGTTATGTCCGCAGGTAAAGCGGCTGCTGGTGTCACTTCGGAAAAACCGGAACTGTTCGGTAAGATGCTGGTTTTGCAGGCTCTGCCGGGTACGCAGGGTATTTATGGCTTTTTGACTGCGGTTCTGATTATGGTCCGTATTGGCGTTTTGGGCGGTGCTCCGCTGGATCTTTCTGAAGCACAGGGATGGGCAATGTTCTGGGCAGCTCTGCCGATGGCGATTGTTGGCTTGATTTCTGGTCTCTGCCAGGGCATGACCGCAGCTTCGGCAATCCATATGACTGGCAAACAGCCGGATGCTTCTGGTAAGGGTATCACGATGACCGCTTTGGTAGAAACTTACGCGATTCTGGCCCTCCTGACCTCTATCCTCTTGATTTACGGTATTGCACTGTAATCGAGCACGGGGAAGGAGAAAGGAATCATGAGTGCAGATACAGTTATCCAAAAAATAGAAGAAAAGGCGAAACGTGAAGTAAGCGAAATTCTGGAAGAAGGACAAGCCCGTGCAGAGGCACGCCACAAAGAAATCACGGGGGAAGCGGCGAAAAAGGCGCAAAAGATTTTGCAAGAAGCAAAAGATTCCGCAGCGCGGCAGGCGCGCAGTACGGTGCAGAAGGCAGAGCTTGACGCCAGGATTCAGACACTCAATCTGAAACGGAAACTTTTGGATGAGGTAAAAACAAATGCCGGAGACGCGTTCCGGAAGATGCCGGAAGCGGATTGGGCAAAACTGTACACAAAGCTGGTACTGGAAGCGTGCATGCCCGGAGAAGTTGGGGTATGCGTACCGGAATCGGAAGCGAAACGGTATCAGGACCCTGAATTCTGCAAGAAAAACGGTCTGGAAGGAAAAGGGACATTACTGGAATATTGGAGCGCCCTGCTTACCGAAAAGGCAGGGGAACCCTGCGGTCTGTTCCTGACGGATTATTTTGCGGACTTTGAGGGAGGTCTGCGCCTTTGCGGCAAGGAATACGACATCGATCTTTCGTATGATGCGTTATTGAGTGAAGTGTTCGAGAAAAACGAAAAGGCGTTGGCGGACTGTCTGTTTGAAACTGGAGAGGATGCGCGATGAATCTGAGCGGGAATGAATTCGGCAAAAAATCTTATGGGTATGCGATCGGATGCATCAAAGCGACAACACACCCGGTTTTGCGCGAAGAACAGATCCGCCGGCTGGAAGACGCAGACGAAGCAGCGGCGTTGAAGCTGCTGGAAGAGTATAATTATGGGACGGGAGCGGAAGGAAATTCCGCAGAAGCCCGGATAGAAGCAGAAATGCGGTATACGGTAGCGTTTATCAAAGATATCGCACCGGATGCTGCATTACTGGGACCGATGCTGTTTGAAGAGGATGCCAGAAATCTGAAACTGTACCTGAAAGCGAAGCTGACAGGACAGGATGTTTCGGGGCTGACTTCGGATGGAGGGCAATATCCGGCGGAACTGATGCGCATTTGCGCGGAAACGGAAGATTTTTCCTTGTTAGGCGCAGGGTTGGAGAAAGACCTGGACGGGATTCAGGAGGAAACAGACCCATTTGTCATCAGCAGCCGGGTAGACGGAGCAATGTATGCGAATGCTTTGCGTGCCGCGAAAAAGAACAGCAAGATGCTCTATGATTTGTTATGCGTTTACGGAGCGGGGATCAACCGTTTGACAGCTTTACGGCTGCGGAAGCTTCCAGGGGCGGTAAAAGATGGGGATTCCTGTTACCTGCCGGTTGCGTGGGAAGAGTACCGCGTAAAAGATGCAGAAAAGACCCCGGAAGAAGTCCGTGCAGAAGTAGACGCCCGGTTAGGAACGGCGTTATATGATATGCGCAGCGGAGAAAAATTTGCGCCGATCGCGGAATATTTCTTCTCGAAGAGACGGGAAGCCCAGAAGCTGAGACTGATCTTTGCAGAAAAGGCTCTGGCGAAAATCACGCGGGATCACCGGGAGGAGTCGTGATGATGGAACAAACGAAAATAGCAGCGGTAGGGGAACATGGCTCGGTACTGGTGTTCCGGACCGCAGGCGTCAGGACGGAATCCGCAGTCACGGCAGAAGAAGCGGAGCGCGCAGTAACAAAGCTGGCGGCAGACGGATACCGGGTGATTTTTGTATCGGAAGTGCTGTTGGAACAGATTCCCGATATTGTGAACAAATATAGGCCGGTACCTTATCCTGCGATTATCCCTATTCCGGATAGGGCAGGAGCCACCGGATACAGCATGAAAAAGATTACCGATAATATGGAAAAAGCTATCGGTACAAATATTTTTGAAAAATAAAGGCTATGCGGATAGGCCGAAGAAAGGAAAGGTACCGACATGGGATATCATGAAGAAGCGGCAGGCACGATCTATAAAGTTGCCGGACCGCTGATTGTGGCTACCGGCATGCGCGACGTGCATATGTATGACGTTGTGCGAGTCAGCAGCAAAAAACTGATCGGCGAGATCATTGAACTCAGGGGCGACCGTGCTTCTGTACAGGTCTATGAAGATACAACAGGGATTGGTCCGGGCGAGCCGGTTTATCAGACAGGGGAACCGTTGACAGTAGAGTTGGCGCCGGGCTTGATCGGAGGAATTTACGACGGGATTGAACGTCCGCTGGATAAGATCCGCGAGGCGGAAGGGGACAGGATTTCCCGTGGCGTAGACCTGCCGAAATTGAACAGGGAACGGAAATGGAAATTTACTCCTGTGGCAAAGGCAGGAGAAGAAGTGCGTGGCGGGGATATCCTCGGAACCGTAGAAGAAACACCAGCAGTTACCCAGAAGATCATGGTTCCGCCGAATATGGCGGGAACATTGACCTGGGTTCTGGACGGAGAAGCGACGATTACAGAACCGATTGCGCGGATCAAAAATGCAAAAGGTGTGGAAACGGAAATCACCATGCTGCAAAAGTGGCCGGTACGTGTAAAACGTCCGTATGCCAATAAATTGATGCCGTCGGAGCCGATGATTACTGGGCAGCGCGTCATCGATATGCTGTTCCCAATTGCAAAAGGCGGCGTGGCGGCAGTCCCGGGTCCGTTCGGGTCAGGGAAAACCGTCGTACAGCACCAGATCGCAAAGTGGGCCGATGCGGATATCATTATTTATATCGGCTGCGGTGAACGCGGTAATGAAATGACCGATGTTCTGAAAGAGTTCCCGGAACTGACCGACCCTCGCACCGGGTTGTCTTTGATGGAACGTACGGTCCTGATCGCCAATACTTCCGATATGCCGGTTGCAGCGCGTGAAGCGTCCATTTATACCGGGATCACCATTGCGGAATATTTCCGTGATATGGGCTATAAAGTCGCGATTATCGCAGACTCTACCTCGCGTTGGGCGGAGGCTCTGCGTGAAATGTCCGGACGTTTGGAAGAAATGCCCGGTGAAGAAGGATATCCGGCCTACTTGTCCACAAGATTGGCAGAATTCTACGAACGTGCAGGGTCAGTAAAATGCCTGTGCTCCGGTGATCGTTACGGCGCTATTACCGCAATCGGAGCGGTTTCCCCTCCGGGCGGCGATACCAGTGAACCTGTTTCCCAGGCAACGCTGCGTATTGTTAAGGTGTTCTGGGGCCTGAGCGCAGACCTTGCGTATAAGCGCCATTTCCCGGCAATCGACTGGTTGAAGAGCTACTCGCTTTATGATAAGAAAATCCATGAGTATTTCAACAGCGAAGTCAATGAAAACTGGGCTGCTCAGGTCGGCGAGATGAAGGTCGTGCTCCAGGAAGAGGCGGAACTCAATGAAATCGTGCGTCTGGTCGGGTTTGATGCTTTGACGGAAAAAGACCGTATCACTTTGGAATGTGCGCGGTCTATTCGTGAAGACTTCCTGCAGCAGGACTCCTTCCGCGATATCGACCGGTATACTTCTGCGCATAAGCAGGCAGATATGGTGGAAGCAATTCTGGAATGGTATCATGGAAGCCTGGCGGCATTGCCGGAAGGTGCAACTTATAAAAAGATCATGTCAATGGATTCTTTGGAGAAGATTGCGACCATGAAATATCAACCGGAAGAGGAATGGGACAGTTTCTATGCGGAACTGAAAAATACGATGGCGGCTGAATTCAAAGCCATGCGGGTCAGGGGCGATGAAAATTGAGAAAAGAATATAAAACGATCAAAGAAGTTGTCGGCCCTCTGATGCTGGTTGAGTGTGTCGATAACATCAAATACGACGAACTGGTGGAAGTTCGTCAGTCAGATGGAAGTTCCCGGTATGGGCGTGTGCTGGAAGTAGAAGGGAATAAAGCCCTGGTACAGCTGTTTGCCAGCTCTCAGGGACTGCGTATTTCCGACTCTAAGGCGTGCTTTTTAGGGCATAGCCTGGAACTTTCGGTCAGCCCGGATATGATCGGGCGCGTGTTCAACGGGATGGGCGAACCGATCGACGGCGGTTCTGCAATTATCGCAGAGAAACGCATGGACATCAATGGCACCCCGATCAATCCGGCGGCACGCGATTACCCGGCGGAATTTATTGAGACCGGTATTTCGGCAATTGACGGCTTAAATACGTTGGTCCGCGGCCAGAAGCTGCCGATTTTCTCGGGGTCTGGTCTGCCGCATAAGGAACTGGCAGCGCAGATCGCCCGTCAGGCAAAGGTGCGTGGTACGGACGATGAATTTGCGGTAGTGTTCGCGGCAATCGGTATCACGTTTGAAGAAGCGGAATTCTTTGTGGAAGATTTCCGCCGTACAGGCTCCATTGAGCACTCTGTCATGTTTATGAACCTGGCAGACGACCCGGCGGTAGAACGTATTTCGACGCCGCGTATGGCGATTACCTGCGCCGAATACCTCGCGTATGAACTGGGCATGCACGTCCTGGTGATCATGACCGATATCACGAACTATGCGGAAGCATTGCGCGAAGTTTCCGCGGCGAGAAAGGAAGTACCGGGCAGGCGCGGCTATCCTGGATATCTGTACACAGACTTGGCGTCCTTGTATGAACGTGCCGGACGTATTGACGGAAAGAAAGGTTCGATCACACAGATCCCGATTCTGACGATGCCGGAAGATGATAAGACCCACCCCATCCCGGACCTTACCGG
>CALWKP010000139.1 GCA_944381295.1 uncultured Clostridia bacterium
CGGCTGTCCTGTTGATTTTGGTGTTCCTGCTCAACAGGCTGGCGGGCCTGCTCTCAAAGCTGCTGAGGAAAGGATAACGAGATACTATGGATACAAAAATATCGATTAAGGACCTGCACCTTTATTATGGAGATTTCCATGCACTGAAAGATGTCAACCTGGAAATTCCGGCAAACTGTGTCACAGCGTTTATTGGACCATCGGGATGCGGAAAATCGACTTGTTTGAAAACGCTGAACCGTATGAATGATCTGGTGCAAGGCTGCCGGATTACCGGGGATATCCGGATCGACGGGGAAGATATTTACGACCCTCGTACAGACGTGACCCTGCTGCGTCGCCGTGCGGGGATGGTGTTCCAGAAACCGAACCCGTTTCCGATGAGCATTTATGATAATATTGCCTACGGGCCGCGAGTACATGGTGTAAAATCGCGCCAGAAGCTGGATGATATCGTGGAAAAATCCCTGCGTGCGGCAGCGTTGTGGGACGAGGTCAGTGACCGCCTCAAAAAGTCGGCATTGGGACTGTCCGGGGGCCAGCAGCAAAGGCTGTGCATTGCGAGGGCATTAGCGGTTGAACCGGAAATCTTGCTGATGGACGAACCGACAAGCGCACTGGACCCAGTATCTACATTAAAGATCGAGGACCTGATGGATGATCTGAAAAAGCAGTATACCGTACTGATTGTGACACATAACATGCAGCAGGCAGCGCGTATTGCAGATAAGACAGCATTTTTCCTGCTTGGGGAAGTGGTAGAGTACAGCGATACGCTTTCGATGTTCAACCAGCCGAAAGACGAGAGGACAGAACGTTATATCACAGGACGTTTTGGTTGATTCGTGCACGAAAACAAGATATAATAGAAAACAGGTACAAAAACAGTACCGGAGTTTAGGAGGCCAACCATGCCGCGCAAATTATTTGACCGAGAGCTCACAGAATTGATGGAGCAAATGGCAGAAATGGGAAACACCGTGGATGGACGGATCGAACGGACGATTGAAGCATTGCGTACGCAGGACCTGAAAGCGGCGGCAGAGATTGCCGGTTCAGACCGTCCGATTGATGAGAAAGAAAATTTGATTGAAAAAGCATGCCTGGATTTGATTGCGTTGCAGCAGCCGATTGCAAGCGATCTGCGGATGATTGCAGCGTGTCTGAAAATCCTGACAGATATGGAACGGGTAGCAGACCATTGCGCAGATATCTGTGAGATCATCGCATCGGAAGGACTCAACGGGAACACGCTGGCGTTGACCCATGTGGTGAAGATGATG
Organism: uncultured Clostridia bacterium; assembly: GCA_944381295.1. Taxonomy (GTDB): domain Bacteria; phylum Bacillota; class Clostridia; order Oscillospirales; family Acutalibacteraceae; genus CALWKP01. The sequence continues at coordinate 1,284 of CALWKP010000139.1, forward strand.
GAAGCCGCGAGGGCGATGTATCGCGGAAGCGTAGATGTACTTTTGAGCGGTGATGCGCCAGGCGCCCGGGCGGTGTGCAAAGCGGATGATGAAGTGGATGCGATGTTCTCGAGGATTGTGTTGGAAGTCTGCGGAGGAATCGCCGAACGCCCGCAGGATGTGATGCAGGATGTTGATATGATTTTCATTACCAAATACATTGAACGGATGGCGGACCATGCGACCAATATCGCGGAATGGGTAATTTACATGGAAACGGGGGAACACCCGGACCTGAACGCGAAGATGGCGTAAGCCCGCGGAAAGCGAGGGGGACCAATGGCGCTGATCTATATTGCGGACGACGAGCCGAATATCCGGAAGCTGGTAGCGTTCGGACTAAAAGATGCGGGGCATGAATCAATGGAATTTGCGGATGGCACATCGTTGCTGCAAGCGATGAACCGGAAACTGCCGGACGCCGTAATTCTGGACTGGATGATGCCGCCGCCGGATGGATTGACGGTTTGCCGGATGCTGCGGGAAAATGAAAAGACGCGGGGGGTCCCTGTACTGATGCTGACGGCGCGCGGGGAAGAATTCGACCGGGTACTCGGATTAGAGATCGGTGCGGATGATTATATTGTGAAGCCGTTCAGCATCAAAGAGCTTTGTGCGCGGGTACGGGCTGTGCTGCGGCGTACGGAGCGCGCGCGGCCGGCGGAGGATGTGCTGGAAGCCGGCGGAATCCGTGCGGATGTCGAAGGGCATTCGGTGACAAAAGACGGAGTGGAGATTAATCTTACCGCGAAAGAGTTTGACCTGTTGGTATTCCTGATGCGCAACAGGGGCAGAGTGCTGACGCGGGATACTCTGCTCGATCAGGTGTGGGGTGTGGAATACTTTGGAGATACCCGTACCGTGGATGTCCACATCCGTTATCTGCGGCAGAAGATTGAAAATGATCCGGATAAACCGGTTCTGATCCTGACAGTGCGTGGGGTCGGTTACAAATTTGCGGAATGAGTGGGGGAAGCCGATGAAAAAAAGGTTGATCCACACAAGCGTACTGATCATCGCGGCCGGGTTTCTGGCTGCGTTTTTTCTTATGGCGCTTGTGGTACAGGAACAATATGAACAGGAATTTTCCCAACGCATGGACGCGGCATTGGCGGTAATGTCGGCGGAAGAAGATGAGATTCTGGAAGATCCGCAAGGGTTTGTGGAAGAACTGAGCCAGGCAGTCGCGCAGTTGGGAGAAGAAATGCGGGTGACGGTGCTGGATCTTGACGGTGTGGTTCTAGGGGACAGTGAAGGAATCCCGGAAAAATTTGAGAACCATCTGACACGTCCGGAAATCCAGCAGGCTCTGAAAGAGGGAAAAGGGTATGATGTCCGGAAGAGTGAAAGCCTGGGACAGCCGTATTATTATGCGGCGCTGTATCTGCCGGGAAAGGGATTCCTGCGGGCAGCAGTGCCGTTTTCGGTGATGTACGAAGTCCGTTTGCGGATGTGGATTTGTGCGTTTGTGTGTATGTCGTTGGGAATCCTGGCAGCATATGCCGTGTTATGGCTGAACCTGCGCCGGATGATGGAACCATTAGGAAAGTTGACCACAGCGGTACGGCGGATTGCAGGCGGAGATTACTCGTGGCGTGTGAAAGGAAAATATAAGGACGAGGTTGGGGAACTGGCGTTTGCGTTCAATGTAATGGCGGAGAATACGCAGAAAGCGGTTCGGGATCTGCGCGCCAAGCAGGAGCAGTTGGAAGGTGTGCTCCAGGGAATGGATGACGGGGTAATTGCTGCTGACGAACGCAACCGGGTGCTGTTCCTGAATGAACGGGCGCGGATGCTCCTGGATTGCCAGAACCTCAAGGAAGGTATGCCGGTAGAAGGAAACCTGCTGCTGCACCGGATTTCGGGAATTATGGAAAAAGTGATTCAGGAGCAGGAAACCGTTCGTCAGGACCTTACGGTCGGTGGCAAGGAAGAAAAACAATTTACCATTTATGCGGCGCCGGTTAAGGGACAGAAACGGAAAGCGGCTCTAGCGGTGATTGGAGATGTGACGAGGATGCGCCGGCTGGAGCAGATGCGCAGTGAATTTGTTGCGAATGTGACGCATGAACTGAAAACGCCGCTGACGTCGATCCGGGGGAGCATTGAACTTCTGAAAAGCTCGGATCGTGACGAAGAGACCAGGAAATATTTCTATGATGTGCTGGATATCGAAGCGGAACGGCTGCATCATTTGATTGACGATATGCTGACGCTCTCGCAGATTGAAAATGCCAGAGACGATCCAACACTGGTACGATGCAACGTTGCCAGGGAGATTTCAGAAGTGGCCAGCCGTCTGCGCCGGACGGCAGAAGAGAATCAGGTAACGCTGCGGTGTTTCCTGGATCCGGAAATCTGGGTGGAATGTTCTCCGCAGCGGCTCCAGCAGCTTGTCGGGAACCTGATCGAAAATGCGATAAAATATAATGTGCCAAATGGGACGGTCACCGTTACGGCGGCGATCCAGCGCCAGATTGCAATCATCCGGGTAGCGGATACCGGAATTGGTATTGCGCCGGAGCATATTCCGCGACTGTTCGAGCGGTTTTATCGGGTAGATACCAGCCGTTCCAGAGAGATCGGCGGTACCGGGTTAGGGCTGTCGATTGTCAAGCATATCGCTGCGCTATACCGCGGGGATGTGAGCGTAGAGAGTGTTCCGGGACGTGGTTCCGTATTTACGCTGCGTTTGCCGCTGGCGGAACCAGGAGAAGAAAGTGCCTGAAACTGGAAATTCAGGGGAAGAAAGGCGAGTTTTGTGGAAATGTGATGCAGGATTGCGAAAATCCCCTTGCATAAATAGGGAAAAAGAGGTACAATAAATAAGCAATTTTTTGATAAGGCTGCTGTGCGCCGCATGTGTTTGCAGCGGCAGAAATCAAAATGGTTGGAACGCACTACCGCACCGGAGCTTTCACTCTGATGCGGTAACTTTACATGCGGAGGTGCAGGAGTTGTTCTACCAAAAAGAGATCGAAACTTTAAACCGCCGGGAACTGGAAGCGATCCAGCTGGAAAGGCTGAAAAAGATGGTGGATTATTGCTATAATAATGTACCGTTTTACCATGAAAGGCTTGGAGCGGCCGGCGTTACCGGGGATAAGATCAAAACGCTTTCTGATATCCAGTACATACCGTTTACGACAAAAGACGATATTCGTGACAACTATCCGTTTGGGATGCTGGCGCAGCCCATGAAGAATATTGTAAGGATTCATGCGTCTTCCGGTACCACGGGAAAACCGACCGTTGGAGCGTATACACGCAGCGATCTGGACCGGTGGGCGGATCAGGTAGCGAGAGTAGCGGTCAGTGCGGGAGCACGCGAAGACGATATCTTCCAAATTTCGTTTGGTTACGGATTGTTTACCGGAGCCCTCGGGCTGCATTATGGTTTGGAAAAGATCGGCGCAACGGTTATTCCGGCGTCGTCGGGGAATACGGAACGCCAGCTGATGATGTTCCGCGATTTCGGCGTCACGGGACTTGTGGCAACGCCGTCCTATGCGCTGTACCTGGGCGAGATGGTCCGGGAATCCAAATATCCGAAGGATGCCTATCGGCTGCGGCTGGGCCTGCTCGGGTCGGAGGGCTGTACGCCGCAGATGCGCGAACAGATCGAAAAAAATCTGAATATTTTTGTGACGGACAATTATGGCATGACGGAATTGACCGGGCCGGGGGTCTCTGGAGAATGTGAATACCGGTGCGGCATGCACTTTGCGGAAGACGCGTTCCTGCCGGAGATCATCGACACCGATACCATGGAGCAGAAGGCTCCTGGGGAAAGCGGAGAATTGGTGGTGACGACGCTGCTGCGGGAAGGAATGCCGGTGCTGCGGTAC
>CALWKP010000140.1 GCA_944381295.1 uncultured Clostridia bacterium
ATATTCTGTTCCAGAGAACGAATTGCCTTCATCAGCGCACCTTCAAAGCTTGTGCTAATCGCCATAACTTCTCCGGTGGCTTTCATCTGGGTCCCCAGGCTGCGCTTTGCATGCACAAATTTATCAAACGGCCACTTTGGAATCTTGACTACACAATAGTCCAATGTCGGTTCAAAACATGCGAAGGTCTTTTTCGTGATCGCATTTGGAATTTCATCCAGTGTATAGCCCAAAGCGATTTTGGACGCTACCTTTGCAATCGGATATCCCGTAGCTTTCGACGCCAGCGCAGAGGAACGGCTGACACGCGGATTGACCTCAATGACACAATATTCAAAACTGTCCGGATTCAGCGCAAACTGTACGTTACAGCCGCCTTCTACTTTCAGCTCTGTGATGATATCCAGCGCGGCACGGCGGAGCATCTGGGTTTCCTTGTCCGCCAACGTCTGGCACGGCGCCACGACAATGGAATCCCCGGTGTGTACCCCGACTGGGTCAAAGTTTTCCATATTGCAAACGGTGATGCAGTTTCCATTATGGTCACGCATGACTTCGTATTCGATTTCTTTCCATCCGGAAATGCACCGCTCAATCAGCACCTGATTGACACGGCTCCGATGCAATCCCGTTGTCAAAATCGCCACAACCTGTTCTTCATTATACGCAATACCACCTCCACTGCCGCCCAGCGTGTAAGCAGTCCGTACGACTACCGGATATCCGATCTTTTTCGCGATCTGAACGCTCTCTTCCACGCTCTCCGCGATTGCGCTCTCTGCGCACGGCTGGTGAATCCGCTCCATTGCCTCTTTGAACAGTTCCCGGTCTTCCGCCATCCGGATCGTATCGGCTTTTGTACCGATCATTTCCACGTTATTTTCTTTCAGAAAGCCCGATTCTTCCAGTTCTACTGCGAGATTCAATGCATTCTGTCCGCCCAGTGTCGGCAGCACGCTGTCCGGACGTTCTTTCAGGATTACCTTCTTGATTGTCTCAATCGTCAGAGGTTCAATATACACCTTATCTGCGATATCTTTATCTGTCATAATGGTCGCAGGGTTGGAGTTGATCAGGACAACTTCCACCCCTTCTTCCCGCAGAGCACGGCATGCTTGTGTGCCTGCATAGTCAAATTCTGCGGCCTGCCCAATGACGATTGGGCCGGAGCCAATAATGACCACCTTTTTGATATCTTCCCGTTTGCTCATAACTGGCCCCCTCCTATTACCTTCATAAACCTGTCAAACAAGAATCCTGTATCCAACGGACCGCCAGATGCTTCCGGATGGAACTGTACCGAGAACACTTTCCCGTTGCGGTAATCCAATCCTTCCACGCTTCCATCGTTCATGCTGACAAAGCTGACCTCGGCAATGTTCGGGTCAACCGTTTCGCGATCCACCACATAACCATGGTTCTGCGAAGTGATATACACCCGATTTGTTGATAGATCTTTTACGGGATGGTTAATTCCCCTGTGCCCATATTTCAGCTTATAAGTATCCGCTCCATGTGCCAGCGCCATCAGCTGATGTCCCAAACAGATCGCAAATGTCGGAATCCCGTGATCGTAAATTCGTTTCAGTTCCCGGATTTGACGCACGCATTCCTTGGGATCGCCAGGGCCATTTGACAGCATAACACCGTCCGGCTTAAATTCAAGCATCTCCTCCAGCGTCGCGTCACAAGAGAAGCGTTTCACCGTACAGCCGCGCTTCACCAAGCACCGGATAATGTTTTGTTTCACACCGTAATCGGCAAGCGCGATCTTTACAGGGCCATCCCCGTACACTTTATTTCCCCAATCACTGACTGTGGGAACATAGGAACGCAAGATAAACTGTTCGATCTTCCGTTTCATCTCTTCCCGGTCGATATGATCGCCATAAGCGACCATCCCACGCATCGTCCCGCTTTCCCGCAGGCAGCGTGTCAACGCCCGGGTATCCAATCCCTTCATTCCAGCAATGTGGTTATTCTTTAAATAACTATCCAAATCGATATCACAGCGGAAATTACTCGCTATGGTGGAAACCGAATGTACAATAAACGCGCCTAGCCACGGCTTACTGGATTCTGCATCTTCATAGCAGATTCCATAATTTCCGATGAGCGGATAGGTCATTACAACGGCTTGTCCTGCATAAGACGGGTCCGTCAGTAATTCTGTGTAGCCGCACATGGCACTGTTAAACACAATCTCACACAATACGTCGTGTTCGTCCCCGAAGCCCTCGCCTTCAAAGGTCATTCCATTTTCAAGCATCAGCAGTGCTTTCATAAATTACCGCCATTTCTCCGTACGAAATTCTTATATAGTAAGTTCCCGCCGCCCCGTACGGAGGACGGCAGGAACCTTTCTGCCCCGCAAAAGCGGAACAGCAAAGGTTTCTGGTATTCCAGGAAATGCTTATAAAGAGGATAGAATCCTCTGTACCGCCTTTTGAGTATTCTCTTTACTGTTAAAGGAGGTCAGACGGAAATACCCTTCCCCGCTTAAACCAAATCCGGACCCTGGAGTTCCTACCACTCCGGCCTTTTCCAGCAGCAGGTCAAAAAACTCCCAGGAATTCAGGCCATCCGGCGTTTTCAGCCAGACATATGGGGAATTGATTCCACCATAGGCCTTAAGTCCCGCTTTCGTTAGGCCTCCTTTAATCACTTTTGCATTTTCCAAATAATAACGGATATTTTCAGTTACTTCTTCATGTCCGGAAGCAGAGTATACTGCTTCCGCTCCACGCTGTACAATATACGGTACACCGTTCATTTTTGTGGATTGTCTGCGGTTCCAAAGCTGGTTTAAAGAAACACCTTCAACACACAGCTCTTTGGGAATCACTGTAAACGCACACCGTGTTCCTGTAAATCCGGCCGTCTTGGAAAAGCTGCGGAATTCTATCGCACAGGTCTTTGCCCCTTCGACTTCATAAATACTATGTGGAAGGTCTTCCGTAATAAACGCTTCATATGCAGCATCATACAAAATCACTGCACCGTGTTCGTTTGCATAATCCACCCATTTTTTGAGTTCCTGATACCCAATTGCTTCCCCAGTCGGATTATTGGGGAAACAGAGATAAATCATATCTACCGGCTGTTTGGGAAGTTCCGGCAAAAATCCGTTCTCTTCTGTACAGGGCATATAGACTATTTTACTCCACCCCATACCTTCTACATATTCCCCGGCACGGCCGGCCATTACATTGGTATCTACATAGACCGGGTATACAGGATCGCACACAGCAACCACATTCCCGCTGTCAAAAATATCCCCGATATTTCCGGTATCACTTTTTGCACCGTCACTGATAAAAATCTCGTCCAGTGCGATTGTTACACCGCGTTTTGCATAATCATTTTCCGCGATAACTTTTCTCAGGAATTCGTATCCACATTCCGGACCATATCCCCGAAACGTCTCTGCACATCCCATTTCGTCGGAGGCTTTCTTCATCGCATCCACAACTGCCTTCGGCAAAGGACGAGTGACGTCACCGATTCCTAACCGGATCACTTCACGGTCAGGATGGGATGCTTCAAATTCTTTTACTTTCCTTGCAATCTCCACAAAGAGATAGCTTGGCGGCAATTTACAAAAATTCTCATTGATTTTCAGCAAAAATAACACCCTTTCCGCTTATGAAATAACGCTGTTTTGCGTTGTCTTTTCGCATTTAAGCGATCGTTATGATTGTCTCTGTTGGTTTCGGCGAACGCGTTATCACCTTCGACTGCTGGCAGTTCTGGCAAGCACGACCGTCTCACGGGAGCCGGCCAAAACTTTCCGCCAATCTGTGTGGATATTTTCCTCACACCACTCCACAGGCGCAATTTTTGTGCAGCGAGCCAAAACATTTATACGCATGAGCAAATCTTACGGATTTGCCAAGCTTACACAAATAACGGCAAATCGTTTTTGTCCGCGCCGTAATGTTCTCCCATCCGCCGGAAACATTATACCAGATTCATGTTTCCCCGTCAAAAATGAATTCAGCCGGCCCTTCCATAAAGACATTTCCCGTTGCCTCATCCCACTGAATCGACAAATCACCGCCGTTGAGATGCACCAGGACGTTACGGCCTGTTTTTCCATTCAGCGCACACGCAACCGCTACTGCACAAGCACCTGTCCCACATGCCCAGGTTTCCCCGGAACCACGCTCCCAAACCCGCATGCGAACTTCCTGACTGTTGAGCACCCGGACAAATTCCGTGTTTACACGCGCCGGAAACATTGGATGGAATTCAAATTCCAGACCAATCTTTGCCAAATCCAGATTCTCTACCTCTGGCTGGAACACCACGCAATGTGGATTCCCCATAGAAACACAAGTCACATGATATTCCGTCCCTTGAACAACCAGGGGTTCGTCCACTACCTGCTTTACCGGAAATAACGTTGGAATTGTTGCTGCGCACAGATCTGGTTTCCCCATGTTTACCCGTACGCTTTTAACCTTTCCCTCTGTTATTGTCAAATAAAGCGTCTTGACTCCACTTTGCGTATCTACGGTAATCACATCTTTTTGTGCAATTCCTCGTTCGTACACATATTTTCCTACGCACCGAATCCCGTTTCCACACATCATCGCCCGGGAACCATCCGCGTTATAAATATCCATTTCACAATCTGCACGCTCACTTGGCTTAATCAAAATGATTCCATCAGACCCTACTCCGAAGTGAACGTCGCTTAGCGCAACTGACAAGGCTGCCGGATCTTCTACCTGTTCCTCAAAACAGTTAATATAGAGGTAACAATTTCCTATCCCCTGCATTTTCGTAAATTTCACCGTCATGCCTCCTTGTCAAATCATTGTTTTTTCGTCAGAATTTGCTCAGATATTCATTCAATTCCCATTGGCTCACCATCGTATTGAACCGTTTCCATTCTTTTTCTTTCGCTTCAATGTATTTATGATACACATGGCTGCCTAATGTTTCCGCTACAAAAGGATCTTCTTTCATATAGCGTACTGCGTCCCGCAAATCTGACGGCAAATTATCAATTCCTTCTTCCAGACGTCTTGCTTCGTCCATGGTATAAATATTTTCCGATACAGGAGCCGGCGGCTCCAATTCATCCCGGATTCCTTCCAAGCCAGCGGCCAGAAGCACCGCAAATTCCAGGTAAGGATTGCATGTCGGGTCAGGATTGCGCAACTCCACACGGGTACCGCTTCCGCGGGTTGCCGGAACTCTCACCAATGCGCTCCGGTTCGACGCTGTCCATGCGATATAGCAGGGAGCCTCATAGCCAGGAACCAACCTTTTATAAGAATTCACCAGAGGATTGGT
>CALWKP010000141.1 GCA_944381295.1 uncultured Clostridia bacterium
GTGCGAAAAATCATAGGATTTCCCCCTTTTTTTCAAAAAAATAGTTGCAATTCTGCGGGTAATATGATATTATAACTTATACATGAGACATTTTAAGGAGGTGTGACTGTGCCGAATATCAAATCAGCTAAAAAGCGTGTAAAGGTAATCGCTACCAAGACTCTGCGTAATAAGTCGATCAATTCCGAGCTCAAGACCGATGTGAAGAAGGCTAACCTCGCAATTGAAAACGGGGCTGAGAACAAGGCGGAAGCTGTACGTGTTGCCATGAAACGGATCGATAAGGCTGCTGCCAAGGGGATCCTTCATAAGAATACCGCCGCTAGAAGGAAGTCCGCCCTCGCCCGCAAGCTGAACGCAGCGAACGGCTGATTCCAGCTTATCTTGACGGTAGATTTTGAAAGCAGAGCAGAAATGCTCTGCTTTTTTACTTTTTCAGCGGAAAGGTTGCCACGCGATTGACTTTTTCCAAAAGATTGGGTATGATAAGAGGGGGATTTCTAGGATTCTGCATGAAAAATCATTCCATTCGGAGGTGCGTTCCATGAAAAAATACAGTAAATTTGCTTTAGTGTTAGGAATCATATCCGCTGTCGCGGCGATTGCGACCGCACTGACCGCCATCCTTCTGTATGCTGACAAAAAAAAGAAGGATGAAGAAGAGCTGGAACACTATCTGGATTGTTCCATCCAGTAAACTGACAAGTGAAACAAGCAGGCCCGGAGGCAATCTCTGGGCCTGTTTGCTTATCGGGAAAGCCGTTAGGACTTATCACCGGGTCTGGCGGCCAGGGACGCAAGATATCCGAAAAAGACCGCTGCACCGATTCCAGCGGCGCCTGCAGTAACCCCGCCCATCAACGCGCCAAGGAAGCCATGTTCTTTGACGGCTTCTTCCACGCCTTTTGCCATAGCATATCCGAAACCGCAGAGCGGAACGGTTGCACCGGCGCCGGCAAATTCTACAAGAGGTTCATAAAGGCCAACTGCACCCAAGAATACCCCTGCGGTTACGAAAGCGACCATAATTCTGGCAGGTGTCAGACAGGTATGGTCAATGAGAAGCTGCCCGATCAGACAAATTGTGCCGCCGACCAGGAAGGCTTTCAGAAATTCCAAAAAAATTTCCCCTTTCCGAAAAACAAAGTAAAACCCACACGTTATTGTTGCAGCAAAGCGCCGCAATTATGTATCGGAAAGCAGTGGGGACGCAGAAAGAAGAGACGATTCATGGCAGGACAGCAAATCGTATGGGATACCTTAGAGCGTGAGGGAATTCCATACCGCGTAATCGAGCATGAAGCAGTATACACCGTAGAAGCAATGGAACAGCTGAATCTCCCGCAATACGGTACCATACTAAAGAACCTGTTTTTGCGGGATAATAAAGGGAAACGTCATTTTCTGCTGTGCATGCCGGAAAGCTGTACCATTGATTTGAAATCTCTGCGTACGGTCTTAGGCACGACAAATTTGTCCTTTGCATCGCCAGAACGCATGGGAAAATATTTAGGAGTTTCTCCCGGGTCGGTATCGCCGTTCGGGATTCTGAACGACGACGGCTGCTGTGTAGAGGTGGTGTTTGCGGAATCCCTGCGCGGCAACGAAAGCGTGGGGGTCCATCCAAATGAAAATACCGCGACCGTATTTTTACGGTTTGAGGATCTGCTGCGGGTCGTCGAGTCCCACGGAAACCAGGTATCGGTCATCGCCCTGTAATTTTGGGAGCGGCTGGCATTATCCTCAAAAAGAGATTGCGAAAAAGAGGATATTTCATGAACGAAGATTTTTATGTACTGTCGTTTGAGACGACGAGTCACAGCATCCAGACAGAACAAAAGGCTTTGCGGGCAGGACTTGCGGTACAGGTGATCCCCACGCCGCGCGAGATCACGGCAAATTGCGGCATGGCGCTGCGGGTAGCAGTGGAAGAAGAAAAGAGGCTGTGGGAATTTTTCCACAGCCTGAAAGTCCCCTGTTCCCTTTACCGGATATCGCCTGGAAGCGGAGCCAAAACAGCAGCGCTTTTGGCACAATCTCTCCCGAAATGAGCAAGCCGTGCATGCAGGCTGTTCCATCCTGGCTATCAGCGCAAATTCACTTCCGCTCCCGGCTTTTTGCTGGCAGGAGTTAAGAAAAGGTAGCAGAGTGCAACAATCTTGTCAACGATAAAATGAACGGCTTACGCCGTCGTTGACAAGATTGTTGCACCCTGCTAATGACGCAAACAGGAGGACAAAAGCAAAAAATGCTTTTGCCCTCCTCATATATTGGGAGACGAACCTGTACACAATTTCCTTTCCCCTAGAAGAAAAAGAAGGTGCAGAGATGATTTATCTGGATAATGCAGCAACAAGCTATCCAAAACCGGAACCTGTCTACCGCGCGGCAGAACAGGCCATGCGCATAGCGGCAAACCCGGGCCGATCGGCCCACCGCATGGCCCTGGACGCTGCGCGGATGGTTTATAGGGTACGGGAACAGACTGCGGAATGGTTTGGTCTGGACGACCCACTGAGGGTCGTGTTTACCGCCAACGCCACGGAAGCGTTAAATTTCGCGATTCTCGGTATGGCGGGGCACGGCGGACACGTGGTCACTACCAGTATGGAGCACAATTCGGTGCTTCGGCCGCTGCATGCTCTGGAATCCGCCGGAAAAATCCGCTGTACGGTCGTGGAAGCGTCTCCGGAAGGGCTGGTTTCGCCTGAGGATATCGGCAGCGCCATCTGTGCAGATACCGTCCTTGTCATTGTGAACCATGCCTCAAACGTCCTCGGGACTGTGCAGCAGGTAAGAGAAATCGGCCGTATCTG
>CALWKP010000142.1 GCA_944381295.1 uncultured Clostridia bacterium
TTGATTTGAATCATTCTACCGAGCGAGGCAGCGAATGGGGTAAGCCCAACCACCAAACTGTTGTTGCCCAGATATGACAGCCGGACCAGTAACGATGCTTAAAAATGGTGGCGCTATTATGTCATTATCCCCATGAAGTTTTCCGCCATACCATAATACTCTGTGGAAAGTCTCACAACAGTACATACCAGATAGGGGGAACTTATCATGGCCATATCAGATACAATAGGCTAGATAAAGCTGCAAATAAAAGTAATTTGAGAATTGTAGGCTGTTCTCTGCTTGTTAGGAGAAGAGAAAAGGAAAATATTTAAAGTTTCAAACTTTCCGGGAAAATACCAGATAAGTGACGGTTTTTATCAGGACAGTAGATAGCAGCAACAGAAAAGATAGATAAAATGCCGTCATATTAAACAATGCAGCGGTGACCGTGGAAAACAATAAAATAAGGAGGAGGATATCCACGACGATACCACCACTTTTATCATGCAAATACTGGTTTCGTTCATCCAGTTCGAGAAGCATTTGTTCTTTTAAGAGAAAACGGTCTTTCAACAATTTTTTGTTGTGGATAATCCGGTAAATCACAAAAACGATTCCTCCGAAGAAGATAATTCTGCTGACGGACTGGGCTAAATCCGTCATCATGCGGGAATCTCCTCCTCCCAGTTCAGAAACTATAACCATGTAAGCCAGCATAATCAAAAGAGTTGCCCATAAGATACGGATACGCCATTTGATTTTGTCGGTATAGGATAACTTCTCAAAGCTTCTCATATTTCTCATCCTCCAATTGTTTGTTCTCTTTCAGACAGCATAATTCTTCAACTGTTACACCAAAGATTTCAGCAATGCGGTAAGCCAACATAAGGGAAGGGCTGTATTGTTCTTTTTCGATGGAAATAATGGTACGGCTTGAAACATGGACAAGGTCGGCGAGCTGTTGTTGTGTAAGCTTTGCAGCAATTCTCAATTCTTTCACTTTAGTTATCATAGTACCACCTGATTATGAAGTGAACTTCACGTGAAGTTAACTTCATGATAGTGCAGTAATCTGATTTTGTCAATAGTAAAAAGAAGAATATTGGAAAAAATAGAAAAGCCATGTCTCAACGAGAGCCATGGCTTACATCATGAAAAGATACCTTGAAAGATTCGTAAGAGATCAGAGGACATTTTCTTTTAAGAGATGGGCGGGAAAATGTAGCTGTTCACCCCTTTTTTCTACAAGAGGAGGTATCGTATCCTTTATACGACTGTTTGTATTTTTAGAACCCTTGTTTCTTTAAGTCCTGGACAAGACCTACATAGAATTCCCGTACATCAAATCCACGGATGTTTTGCCGGTTCAGATCGATCATATCCCCATGAGAGATTCCGCGGCGTCCCGGAGCGGATACCATCTGAAAACGGCTCCCCCATTTCATCGAATGTACACCAACAAGCCCATCATTTTCCTTTTCAAAACGGTGAAGAAACAGGTAGGATATATTTTGTGGGAATGGAGCGCTGTACCATCCCTTCATTTTGGAACCGACACTCTGATAATAGACTTCAGGAACATCCGGTGTATCCTGATTGAATGATTCACTCTGATGTGAGGTGAGATCACAGACAGCTGCATAGAAATCAGGATCGGTGTCTCCCATATGTTTCAAAGCAGCATCGTAGCGTCCGGCGATCCAATTGCAGACACATGTGGGTACTTTTTCAAGCAGCCAATCAACAAACGCACAGCCTTGATGAGGGGTGTTGATGGTGGTGAGGGATGCAACCCAGGGCGCCAGACCAAGGCGGCTGACGGCATAACGGCTTTCCAGCCCACCCTTGGAATGGGCAATAATGTTCACTTTTTCACAGCCTGTCGTGTGGATGATCTTCAGAATGTTTTCTTTTAGTTCAGCAGCAGCGTCTGCGGTTGCTGCTGCTGATTGCTGTTCGCCATAAAAGACTACCGCGCCATTGCGTTTCAATTCTGCGGGAATCCTTCCCCAATAGTTGAAGTATTTACGGTCACGGAAGAATACGCCATGTACCAGCACGATAGGATATCGTGTCTTACAAGTTTCATTGATACAACGAATTCTATTTTGTTCCTGCTTTTCTGTTTCAAAATCGTATTCATTCCGGATGATTTTACACATCTTGGACAAAAGGACCAGATTGAAAATAGGGACCCACCAGAAGAAAAGAAACAAAATGCGCCATTTGATCCCAAGCTGGACAGATAATGCATACATCCGGATGATACCGTTAAGAGCAAGGATTCCCAAAAGAAGAAGACGGAGAAGGATATGTAAAATAATGCCCCAAACAGGAGGAGAAACGGCGATTTTGGGAAACAGAACAGCCAAAGAATAAATCCCAATGATCAAATCCAAAGTAAATGAAATGACACAAATCTCCATAAGAGTTCCCCCGCCCAACATGGCGCCCAAACGGGAGAAGTTTTGTTTTTTCAAATTGGGTATTATATTGACCACAAGAAAACAAAGAAACAATCCCAGAAATGCCATGACGGAGGGAAACGGACCCATCTTCCAATAAATTTGGAAAATATCTAGATTTGTCAGAGCAATAACAACAAGAATTCCAAAAATTTTTCCGACCCACAGCATAGGATGTCTCACCTCTCATGATTGCCGATGGAGATGCCTGTAACCGCAAGATAGCGTCCACCAGCTTCAAACAAAATTATTATACGCGTTTTTCCAGCGGCTTACAAGGGTCGATCGTACTGGCTCGTCGATTGAAATAACCATGAGGCCGTGATATAATATCCGCAGTAAAATGAGAAGACAATTTGTGCGGGACAGGCTGTATAGCGAAATCAGGATTATAATAGGCGGAACAAAATAGAGTGGGATTCGGTTGCATTGATTTCCACCCCGAATAGAGGGTCCAAAACCATGGATGCCATCTACCGGATGCCTGAATGTCTGTTTCGATTGGTAGCTTTTTTTGTCAATGCCTGGTATCGTTTCCTTGGGGATAAACATCCGGATTTTTGTTCTGCCTGTTTTCAGTTCACAACTGCTTGGGCGCAGGAGTTTAACCGCCAAAATCCAGATGTCGGCGGAGTGCTTTATCGGAGTTATGCTGGAGCGATGAGTTCATTCCGAAGTGACATATTTATGTGGTGGCTAAATCTGGTGATAGGATGGGCTGATGGTGAAAACGATGGCCTTGTAGCAGTAGAATCTGCGGCCTGGACAGGATTTCAAGGAGTCTGGCGGGGGATAGGAGGTCGCGGGATGTCACATATGGATGAGGTGGATTTTCGACGGCGACGCCTAAAATACCGCGGAAATACTTGCGATGTAGTGGATGAGTATGTGAAGATGGTGGCAGCATTAAAAGAATACGATTTATAAGGATGTTGCTTGAAGAGATCTTGAGCAGTAAAAATAAACGAAACTAAAATACATCAGGAAATTCAAAATAAGGACTTGCAGGAATACTGCCTGCTGTGAACGGAGAGGCGCTTTTCCGGTCTGCTCAACCGGGAAAGAGCCTTTTTGCTAGAATGGTTGTCTCTCTGGATTCCCTTATTGTGCGATAGCACCGTCCTCATCCCATAAGGCATGCCAATCGTTTGCTCCAGGCCATAAAAAAACTTGACCTTTAATCAGGCGGCAATTTTTGTCTGCGGATTTCAATATTGCCATTTCGGTTTCTGTTAAGGGGTCCTCCGTAGTACAAAGCAGATTGCTCACATATTCGTTTTCGTAAATGGAGAATGGAATCGGAATTTGTCCACGCTGGACCGCCCATTTCAAGCAAATGATGGCAGGATGTACTTTATGGGCTTTTGCAATTTCCACCACTTCAGGCAGT
>CALWKP010000143.1 GCA_944381295.1 uncultured Clostridia bacterium
CCACACCCCCAAGGGCATACCGTTGCAGACGACGCTCCTGCGGAAGCAGCCCCAAATGGGCTCGCGCGGGGCCTCTGTGTCGTAGCTCACGCCGCTGCGCAGGATCTCGGTGCCGTCCGAAAATGACGCCAGAATCAGCGCGTACATGGGCAGGATGCAAATGATGGAGAGGATAGCTGCAAAAATCACCAAAACAACGATACCGATCCGTTTCCTGCTTTTGATTCCCAAAGCACTCATCCTTCATCCCTCCTGAACATCCCAAAGCTTCTCAGCTGTAAGAAGCTGGCGGTAAAGATGATGACCAGCAATACCACGCCGATCGCGTAAGAATAGCCCATATCGGCTTCCACAAAGCCTTTTTGATAGAGCAGGACGACCATGGTAAGTCCAATGTCGTTGGGGGAAGTGGTGTTCCAGTAGACAAAACTTTCGGTAAACATGGAAAACCCGCCGTAGATCTGGATGGTAATGACATAAATCAGGATTGGTTTGATCTGAGGGACAGTGATGTAAAAGAATTTTTTGAGGGAACTGGCGCCGTCGATTTCCGCGGCCTCCAGAAGCTCCGGCGATACATTTTGCAGAGCCGCGAGAAAATACAGCATGGTAGGGCCAATCCATCTCCACACGGTGAGCGAAACCATCGCCAGCATAGCAGTATGTTGATTTTCGCGCAGCCAATCGTGGGGTTCCATGCCGAAACGGAGCAGGATCGAGTTGATGAACCCGGTATCCAGCCCGGAAAAGAACATGCGGAATACAATGCCTGCCACGATGACCGAGGTGAGGGAAGGGACGAACACACAGGCACGGAACAGTTTTTTACCAGGCATCATTTTGGTGTTGAGCATCAGCGCGATCAGCAGGGAAATCGGCACCAGAATAACGATGGCCCAAAAAACATAGCGTGTGTTGTTCCAGATCGCGTTCAGAAAATGGCCGTCGGATAGCCGCTGGTAATTTTTGATGCCGATAAATTCCTGAACGCCTGGCTGGAACTTGTAAAAGCTCATAAGAAAAGAATACACGATAGAGTAGAGGAAGAAAACCAGAAATACCAGAATAAAAGGAAAAATCATTACATAAGGGGCTGCTTTCTGGTTATAAAGCAATTTTTTCAGTTTCATAAAATTCACCTTTTCTAGCACAACAGGGGTATAAGAAATTTCTTATACCCCTGCTACCGAAATCGGTATGACCGGATGATTTATTGTGCGGCCAAGAGTTCCTGCTGAGCACTTTCCAAAGTCTGCTGGATATCCGCGCCGTTTTCCAGAACGGACGGCAAAACGGTAGTTGTCATGATGGTACAGGCTTTGGGGAAGTTCGGGAATACGTTTGTAAGCGGGACGTCGGTAACATTGGACAGTACTTCGCCGAACAAATCTTTCGTGAGGAAATATTCGGTAAAGGCACTTTCCTCTTTCAGAGCCTCGTCATCCCACACAGAGGACATCGGCGGGTCAAACGCCAGAGTATTCCAGAATTCGATGTTGGCTTCTTCGGTGAGCAGGCATTCTTCGACCAAATCCTTGCAAAGTTCCGGATATGCGGTGGTTCCGACAACGCAGGTACCTGTTCCGCCGGAAACACCGGTGCGCATGCCGCCCTCTTCCCAGGCTGGTACCAGGGTGAGCTGGATTTTTCCGGAAAGATCCGGCATGTAATTGGTGAAACGGCCCATATACCAAATGGGTTCAATAAAGGAGACACAGCCTCCGTTGTTCATAAAGCCATAATAAGATAATGGGGATGAAACAAATGCAGGTAAAAGAAATCAAGAGACGGCTGGAAATATTAATTTTTCGGAATACAGAGATCATTTTTCTGAGCAGTTTATTCAGCATGTTTCTCAATTCCTTTCAAAAAAACAACAGTTTATTGGGGAAATTATAGCATATTGTGTAAGAAACTGGCAATTTGTAAAACATATCTTAAGGAAATTTTTACCAGTATTCCAAGCAAAAATAAGGGATAAAACAACAAAAGAGCTTTTCCTCAGGACTAACGCCTGAGGAAAAGCTCTTAGAAGTACATCTCTTGAAATTGAAAAAAAAACGATAAGAAACTCCGTTATTCTCCCAGTTGTTCTTTCCGGAAATCCAAAGCGGCCTGGTAAATGGCAATAATTTTTTCCGGGGAAATGTCTGCAAGAATATTATGTACCTGGGTGAATACATAATTTCCACCATCTGCGAAAATTTCAATCAGTTCCCGTGTGTGGCGGTAAACCTCTTTAGGATCGTCAGTCGCGCTGACAAAGCCCTGCATATCCGCTCCGCCGCCCCAGAATACCAGATCTTTTCCGAATTCGCGTTTCAGTTCTTTCGGGTCCATCCCTTTGGCCGCAATCTGGACTGGATTCAAAATTTCCACACCTGCATCAATGAGATCCGGAATCAAATCGCGGATAGCCCCGCAGCTGTGCAGCGCTACCTTGACGTCCGGGGATTTCTTATGCACAAATTGATACAGCTTTTTCTGATAGGGCTTAATCATTTCCCGGTACATCGACGGCGAAATCTGCGGCGCGATCTGTGTTCCGAGATCGTCTCCGCCAAAGATCGCAACATCAATGTATTTTGCGACACGATCCAGGATTTTTCCAAGGTTATCGCAATAGGCATCTGTCATTTTTTCCGCCCAATAGTGAACCATTTCCGGTTCCGCGGCCAGATTATAGTAAAACCCTTCAAACCCGAAATCCTGCTGACCCTGTTCAAATACCGCGCACCCCACATGCAGAAGAATGGCTTTCTCTGTGGTCTCGTAGAGCCCTTTCGCCTGCGCTTCCAGAAAATCAAGCTCCTCTTCGGTGACCTGCGGCACAGTAAGCTTCTGCTTGAGCTCGTCGAGGTCCAATACCTCGCTGAGATAATAGCGAGTGGAGTCAAAATACAAACCTCCCGCCGGACATTTCGCAACCGTACAGCCATATCGCGGGTCAATCAGTTCTTCAGAGCCGTCAGCGTTGCGGACAGGCTGGAAATCATAAGGCAGCAGACAGGGGCTGCCGTCGGTCAACCGACCGGGTTTCCAGCGGTCCATGCGAATCCCGAACCCTGTGGACAGCGGCAGGCATTGATAAACGTCTCCGCCAAAGCGGTCAACAATCGCCGGTTCCGGAAGGGCAAGTTGCTGCATGATGTCGAACAGTTTGGTGGTATCCTCCGCATAGCCGAGGTAACGTTTCAAGCGGTTGTAAGCGGTCGCCGCAATACCGCTGGAACGATGCCCGCCGAAATCGATCGGGAGCATGTCGGGCGTCCTGTGGTTGATCACAGCCTGGATTCTTTCTCTGGAATTCATAGGAAATCACACCTTTGAAATTTTGATAGGGATAGACGCCGGTTCCGGCTCGGGAAAATGTGTTGAAAAATAATTGTCCAAGCCGGGAAAACTTCGATAGTATTGTACTATTTTTTTGTGGGAAGTACAAGGTGTTGCCGCGAGGATAAGAAGATTATATAGAAGAATAAGAATATTGTACAAAGTTTCCCGGAAAAACTATAACAAATCGGCGGAGCCCGGGAAATCGGCGGGCAAAGGGGCACCGCTGGCAGGAAAAGAGGTGCTTCCGCATGGACCAAAACGGCCGGGAACGGGAACCCTGGGGAGTGCAGATCCCCGGGCTCTGCGCATGGAGTCTCCAGGGGCGCGCAGCAGAGCAAAAACGCAATAGCAAAGTGCACTAAAATCGGAGACCATAACGGGAACCGGCCCCCAAAAAAGCTGTTTCAGCTTTCTCTGGGGGCCGGTTTTGCGCGTGTTTTTTGTAAGGGCTGTTTTGCCGGGCCCCGTTTCTTTGAAAATTTTACCGGGCGAGCCAGCCGCCGTCAACTGCCAGAGTATAGCCCTGTACATAATCCGCCGCACGGCTGCACAGGAATACCACAGCTCCGCCCAGGTCTTCCGGAGTCCCCCATCTTCCGGCGGGAATCCTGCCCAAAATCTCAGCGTTGCGCTGTGCGTCTTCGCGCAGTGCTTTGGTGTTGTTCGTTGCCATGTAGCCGGGAGCGATCCCATTAACGTTGATGCCGTATTTTGCCCATTCGTTGGCGAGCAGCCGGGTCAAACCCATGACTCCGCTCTTTGCAGAGGTGTAAGACGGCACGCGGATACCGCCCTGATAAGACAGCATGGAAGCAATGTTAACGATTTTTCCGCCGTTTCCCTGCGCGACAAATTCCTTTGCGACGCGCTGGCTGAGGAAAAACAAGGTTTTCAGGTTGACATTCAAAACATCATCCCAGTCTTTTTCAGTGAAATTGATCGCATCTTCACGGCGGATAATGCCTGCATTATTTACAAGGATATCGATTTTACCGAATTCCTTTTTTGTGCCCTCAACAATCCGTTCAATGGGCTCCAGGGACACTAAGTCAGCGTTGATTTCCAGGAATTTACGGCCTGCAGCCTCTACTTTTTTCCGTGCTCCGTCACAGCTGCTGCGGGCAACACCGACAATATCCGCGCCAGCCTGCGCCAGTGCTTCGGCCATTCCTTCGCCAAGTCCTGTGGAAGCCCCAGTGACAATAGCGGTTTTTCCAGAAAGATGAAAAGAATCCAAAATCATGGTGATTCCTCCTTAAAAAGTAATGATAGTTTTGATGGTATCCGAGCTGTCAGCCAGGGTCTCTTCAAAGGCCTTCTGGATTTCTTCGACCGGATACTTGCGGGATACCATCCAATCCATATGAAGTTTTCCGGCTTCCATCCACGATACAACGGTGGGGAATTTTCCGCAGTTCATCCGGGAACCGACCAGGGTAAGTTCCCGTTTGGTGATCTTGACCGGCGGGATTTGTGCGGGTTTGGCGTCAAAGCCGATCACGACAACACGTCCGAGCGGAGCGGCAAAATCGATGGCCTGGGACGTAAGTGGAGCAATTCCGACAGCGTCCAAAATAATGTCCGCGCCGCCTGGGAATGCTTTTTCAATTTCTTCGCCAAGGTTCTGGGTCTTGCTGTTTACCGTGAAATCGGCGCCGAATTTTTTCGCGTAAGCCAGTTTTTTGTCTTCCACATCGGAAACCAGAACTTTCAACCCCATCCCTTTGGCAGCCTGGAGTACGGCAAGTCCGATGGTGCCGGAACCAATGATAATCATCGTTTCACCGGCCTGTGCCTGAGAGCGGTCGAGAATATTGGCGGCAATGGAAAAGGGTTCTGCAAGAGCGGCGTCCTCAAAGGGGATGCTATCAGAAATTTTGTAAAGTTTTTCCTCTTCCGTAACAATATAGTCCTGGAAACCGCCGTCCATCTGGACGCCAAAACATTTGACGTCAGCGCAGACATTCTGATGTCCGGAACGGCAGGTTTTGCAAACGCCACAGGAGACGACCGGGTCAAAGACAACATGATCGCCTGGAGTAACGCGGGTCACCTCCGCGCCGACGGCGCTGACGATGCCGGAGAGCTCATGCCCCATGACTCTGGGAAGCTGGACATCAGCACGTTCTCCGCGGAACACATGGAGATCGGTACCGCAGATACCCACGGCTTTCACCTGGACAAGGACCTGGTGAGACCCGGTAATTTCGGGGATCGCAGTTTCCACGACTTCGATTTTTTCGGGTGCAATTAATTTTGCGGATCGCAAGGATAAGACCCCTTTCCAAAAAATTTCATAGTTTTTTCAGAAGGTCCATTTTTACTAGGACAGAATTATTGTACTATTCAATATACAAAAAACAAGAGAAAAATCAATGATTTTTGTATACTATTTTTTAATCGCTTTGCGAATAAAGACTCTATCCAAAAGGGAAAACCTGTAAAATCTATACGTTTTAAATAAAAAATTGAACGATTTTCGGTCTTTCCTTGTGCTACAATTTTACCGTCAGATCGCTTCGAGGAGGTATTGTTTATGTCGAGTGTCACAAAAGGCAGATCGTCAGGCAGATTGGGGATGCGAAAGAAAAGCGTCCCGTACCTGATGCTGCTGCCGACTTTGGTGATTATTTGTGGGTTTATGCTCTACCCAATTGTCAACACCTTTGCTCTGGGATTTCAGGAAAGTTCCCTG
>CALWKP010000144.1 GCA_944381295.1 uncultured Clostridia bacterium
CCAGCAGATTTTGCTGTCGATTCCAAATTCTTCCTGGAAATATCGCTTCCCGTAGAGGAACTGCCGAATCAGCGCTTCCCCGGAGGACATATTGGTATCCGGCTCCACCCACATGGCACCTTCCGCAATCCACTGGCCATCCGCAATCTTCGCTTTGATTCTTTCATACAATTCCGGGTAATTCTGCTTACACAGCTCATACAACACCGGCTGGCTTTGCAGATACCGATATTCTGGATATTCTTCCATCAGACGCAGCTGCTGTGCAAAAGTCCTGGCTGTTTTGCGTCGGGTTTCTTCCAGAGGCCACAGCCAACACACATCCAAATGTGAATTCCCGATCGCATACATTTCCGGAGCACTGCTTCCGTTCTTTGCCTGCATCAGTCCAGACAGCATTTCTCTTGCTTCCCGGTAAGCGGCCAAGCGCTGTTCATAAGGCTGTTCCAAATCCAATACTTCTGCCATCCGCATCAGGCCCGCTTCAATGAGCTCTACCCGCAGACTGTTTTGATCGGCTTTTTCCATAATTTCATAAAGCATTTGTCCGTCGAGCCAAAGCTGATACGCCTCTTCGTTCCAAGTACCATAAGTACACCGGCCCATCTTTGCCTGGATCGGTTCCCCGTAAATTCCGTCTTCCTCCTCCGGGAACACATAGCCCACTGCGCAATTTCCAAATTCGCTGCGCGGCAAAGCATGCCCCGCGTACACCTCCATGGCAACTTCAAAGGTATCCCCGGCATGAGCGCATTTTGTCAGCGTCTGATCAACCAGATAATGATGCGGTACCGTTACCCATTCTGCACGCTTTGTCCCAAATGCTTTGCCATTCACGAACAGAGTACTTTCTCCGCCCGGCTCCAGGCTCATCACGATGCGCTGGCCTTCTGCTTTTTCCGGCAGCTGCACAGTGCCAAACATCCAGGCATATTGCCATTCTTTCCCCCAGACTTCCCCTTCCGCAATCGGGCTCCTGGGCTTTTCGGAAGCCTCTTCTAACGTGAGGGACGATTCCGCAACAAAGCCTTCCATGTGGATTCCACCTAATGGGTGATAAAAATCCCTTTGCAACGCGGAAAATAAATGTTGTAATCGATCTCTCCATTCCGATTTCATCACATTCCACCCCGTTTTTCTATATTTCGCAGCGGCTGTCACGATAAGCCGCACATTTCTCTAAAAACGATTGCGCTAATCTTGGTTCTGAACAAAAATGGAAGTGCGGGTATCCCGCATAGAAGGAATCTGTCGCCACCGCACATTCCCAGGAACGCTTTCCACCGGCTTTTTCTGCATGGAATCCATCCCCGGAATCTGTACTGTCCCAGTAATGAAACTCGTGCGCCGGGAAGCTCTCCCCTTTTTTACATAGCAGATTATCTTGTTTCGCCGTCAATTTCACATAGCCAAACCGTTTCAGGCTACCTGTGGGCTTTGCTTCCGCATCAACAGCACCTACCATCGGGTAGCTGTTTCCGCGGTCATCCCACAACGTTTTATGCAGATACAAAAAACCGCCGCACTCCGCAACACAGGGCATCCCGTCTGCAATCGCCCGATACACAACCTCTTTCATCTCCGTATTTTCACTCAGTTGTGCCGCATACAGTTCGGGGTATCCTCCTCCCAACAATAGCCCGCAAGTCCCTTCCGGCAGGGCCGTATCGCTGATCGGGCTGAACTCAACCAGTTCCGCTCCCATTTCCTGCAGCAAATCCAAGGCATCTGCATAGTAAAAACAGAACGCTCGATCTTTCGCCACCGCGACCCGGAGAGGTTTTTGCACGATCTTCGGGTTCGTCTCTTCCTGCTGCCAGCGGAGAGGCAGCGCGGAAGCCGCCAGTTCCAACAGTCCGCGGATATCTACGGATTCTTCCATCTGTTGTGCCAAAAGCTGAAGCTTTTCCCGCAGTCCGCCGACTTCCTGCGCCGTGACCAGTCCCAAATGGCGGCTTTCCAGCGCAACTTCCGGCAGCGGCGGCAAATAGCCATACACTTTGATCCCGGTTTCGCGTTCAATC
The DNA here is from genome assembly GCA_944381295.1 of uncultured Clostridia bacterium. Taxonomy (GTDB): domain Bacteria; phylum Bacillota; class Clostridia; order Oscillospirales; family Acutalibacteraceae; genus CALWKP01. The sequence continues at coordinate 2,025 of CALWKP010000144.1, forward strand.
ATCTTTTGATAAAACGGATACATTACCGGCTTGATCTGGTTGAGAATAACCCCCTGAATCCCGCTGTCTTTCCGGAAACTGCGAAACCCTTCCACTTCTGCTGCAACAGAAAGGGCTTGTCCCTTACATCCGGTCACCAGGATCACGGGTGTTTCTGTTTGTCTGGCAAGATCATAACTGCCGGCCGTTTCGGAATCCCCCATACCGTCGTAATAGCCCATCACGCCTTCCAGCAGCGCGAGCCCATCCGGCGGTGTATTCTTTGCCAGCAGCCTGCACACGGTATCCTTTCCCAGAAAAAACAAATCCAGGTTTCTGGAAGGTATCCCGATCACTTCTGTATGGAACATGGGGTCGATATAATCCGGACAACATTTGAAGGAACGCACCGGAACCCCACGGTTCTTCCAAGCTTGAAGCAGTCCGCAAGTCAGGGTCGTTTTTCCGCTTCCGCTTCCCGGTGCAGCGATCATCAGCCGCGGAAGCTCCCGATTCATACGCTTCCTCCCTGCCCTGTCAGGACATATACCGGGTTTTGCCCCATCATCATCTGATAGCCTCCCACTTTTCGGGATTTCGCCACATTCATTTGCACCACATCTGTCCGCTGGAATCCCAGTTCCCGGAACGCTTCCACAGCTTCCGCCAGAGATTCCAACGCCACTGTATTGACAACTACACGGATTTCCGGATTTTTTTCCAGCAAGACAGACAAAATTTCCCGCAGATTCCCTCCGGAACCGCCTACAAATGCCCGGTCCGGTTTCGGCAGCCCTGCCAGTGCTTCCGGGGCAAAGCCTTCCACAATCTGCAAATTCGGGGTGCCGAAACGCTCCCTGTTTTCCCGCAGCAGCTTTACCGCGCGCGGATTCCGTTCCACCGCGTAAACGGTACCATTCCGGCAAAT
>CALWKP010000145.1 GCA_944381295.1 uncultured Clostridia bacterium
GAACAATTATTGTTCCTGACGGACGGTAATAGGACGGAATGGACGGCCTTCGCCATCAAAGAAGCGGCTGAACATTTCATAGAATTCAAGCCTTAATACCTGGATGCCGACAAGGAGGCCTTCCAGAGCAGTAACAAAGACGTTACCAATGATGACGACGAGGATATAAGCCAAGCCGCTGCCCATTTCAGCCAGCGTAAAGACAACCATAATCATACCGGCATGGACCAGCACGAAAGCGCCGACACGAAGGAACGACATCGTATTGCTGGCATAACTGAGTAGAAATTCGAATACTTCAAAGAAATTCTGGACGAGGAATTCGCCCCAACTTTCCGGCTTCCAATCAGGACGGCGTTCTACCAATCCGCCCAGGACCTCGCGGACAAAGACCACAAGCAACGGAAGGCCAATGCGGCCCCGAACAAATGGGACACTGATAATCTGCCAGCCAAGGAAGAGCTGACCGCCAAATCCAAAGACGACGGAACAGTAAAAGACGAGACCAGCGAGACCGTTTGGTCCAAACAAAGCATTCTCAAAATGTTTGCGTTTCAAAGAAGAATAAATATTGATGAGCATGGCGATGACAACAAGGACTAAACCGATTGCCACAGCGCTGTAAATAATCAGGTTGGTAGACTCGGACTCCATAACATCGATTGGTTTTCCGGGTAAGCCGAACACCTGGGTATAAAGCGGATCAAGAGCATGCTCAAAACCGAATACGGAACCCAAGAGGGTACCAAAAACCATGGATGAAATCCCACAAGGAATGAGAATCTTGCCCAGTTTCCTCTTTTTGAGCCGCCACATCAAGGCACAAATTACAGAGACCAACAACCCCTGCCCCAAGTCGGCGAACATGATACCGAACAACAAAATGTAGGTGATTGCCACGAAAGGAGTGGGGTCGATCTCGTCGTAAGAGGGCAAACCATACATATCCACAAAAAACTCAAACGGTTTGAAAGGCTTATGGTTTTTCAGCATGACCGGCGGGGAATGAGGCAGTTCGTTTTCTGCATTATCAAAGGTACATTCCACAGAATGAAGAGAAGAAAACGATTCTGCAAGTTCGTCAGCTTTGCTGGCGGGAATCCATCCGGTAAGGATAAAGTTATCATTATACCGTGCTGCATAACGGCGGATTCCAAAATAGGTGGATTTTTCCATCAGACGGGAATAGACCCGCAATGCAACATTTTTTTCCTGTTCCCAGTAGTCGGAAATTTTCTGGTCGATAGCTTGAATGGCCGAAACCTGTTCATCGTGCTGTTTCTGCAACATTTCTTCAGCATCCTTTGGAGTATCGGCGATATTAGGCAAATGAATTCTTTCAAAATATAGACTGGAGAAAATCCGATCCACTTCACTGACCTGTTCAATTGGCGCAAAATAGACCCCGTAGTAATGGGTGGCACTTCTGGAACAGGGAAAGAAAACTACATAAGAGTTCTGATTATACAGATTCAGTTTCTCATAACTTTCCTTCGGCAAAGAACCAAAACGCACTTTGATGTATTTACAGGCAAGGATATCTTTCAAATCCAGATCCTGTTCACTGAAGTGGGAAACATCCTCCAAAAGTTGTTCGTAATGTTGTATTTTCTGCTGAGCAAGAGTTCGTTCAGCCTGAAAATCGTTTAGGACAGAAACAAATTTACGAACATAAGCAAAGATCTCCTCATCCGTCATTCTCAGCGAGTCGGTGTCTTCATGGCTGAGCAAAGTAAGACGCTTATGGGAGGCAGTAATCGCTTCCGAAATGCGCTGCAAGGGTTCCGCATAAGGGTTTTCATCACTGATCGGGGTGAAATGAGAGGTGTCGGAATAAAAAGACAGTGCATTGTCCGGATGAAATAATCCGGATTTTCCACAAATCTCTGTTACCGCATTCAGATCAGACATTCGCCCAATAATACTTGCTACTTTGATTTTTAATACAGCCAACCGTTACTCACCCCTTCCACACATTATTTGTAATGAGAAGTTTTTCAATTTGTTTTGCAGGGAGATGGTACCGAACCCCTTCTACGATTGTTGTAATATCATGTAGCTCAAACTGCAGAATAAAAACGTAAGCGAACATGACAACGGAAGGGTGTGTAGAAAAATGGATATCATGAAGACATTCCTGTAAGGTGAAGATTTCAGGAGCCTCGTCAGGATAGTCATACCCGGTTGAAAGCAAGCGTCTCCCGGAAGGAATCGTTTTTAAAAGGGCAAAAGCATCTTCACGCGATTCAGAAAATATCAATTGATCCAATTGCGCTTTTCGGACAGTGCCAAAGGGAAGCAAGGAACTGCGGATAAAATCCGGTCCCTCCTTATAATGATATTTCATCCGGAAAATCCGGACATAATTGACAAGGTCCATATAGTATTCAAAGAGATGCCGCAGTTCACGAGTAGTTTCCCCGCGCGTATAGCGACTGATCGTATCAAAAACTCCCTCATAGAGATAAGAATACAGAGCGTTTTCGATACCCGTATAATTCATTGGCATATCAGGAATCGGACGGAACGGTTCTAAGATGCGTCGATAAGCAGTATGGCTGAGTGCATCCAGAAGGTCGTCAAAACTGCGGATACGGCTTAACGCCGTGAGATCGATGTGGGTATGTTTGTTCAGATACATCGGCATGACGAAAAGATATTCCTCAGGAGCTCCGGCTTGCAGCAGGACCAAACTATGCAAAATCTGTTCGATTTCGCTGCGGGAAATTAAATATTGCGCAAAATGTTCGCCAACCGAAAGTTCATAGCGACAGAGGGAAGCTGCATCCTCAAAGAGTTTCTGCTTTAATTGAACTTCCAACTGCCCGCGATGGACTTCTGATTCATTCACTCCAGCTAAGGTTTTCGCATAGTCTGTCTGATTTTTCAAATATCTGGCAATTTCCGTAACCGACTGACAGTTCATTAAATTCAGATAATCCTGTTTTTTCAGGCGACGGCCATACATTGCTCGTGCCTTTGATAAGATTACATTAGAGGAAAGCGGCGAAAGCATCGAATCACTCTCCAATCACACGTGCTACAATTGTGCTGACCCATTTGTCGCCCATTTCTTGATAGCGTTCGTCCAGCTTTTGGGATAGTTCTGCGTAATTCTGCTTCACGATTTCCCAATTAGCTTCCGCAGCAGCGCGTTCATCTGGTTCATTGCGAGCGATTCTTTTCCGTGCTTTTTCCAGATAGTCGTTGCGAATCTCTTCACGACGGATGGTAATTTCTTTTTCAGAATTTACTTTTTCCAATTGTGCCGCGTCAGTAATTTCTCTGGCTTTACGGTCCATTTCTACAATCTGTTTGATCATGTCCTGCATATTGACCGTACCTCCTTTATGGATGATAGAGCTAAAAATGATGCTCCCTAAATACTATTTGGGTGGGAGAAGAATACGTGAAAACAGGGGGAAAGCCCCCCTGTTAAAATTGTAACTATTATAATCCCTCAAAAAAGGAATTTCAATGTATAATTTGTCAAAGATAAGGGAAAATTCATTTTTGATTTTAGAAGAATTGTGAATACAAATAGAAATTTCCCTAAAATTTCAAATAAAGAATTGTCAGTTTTTAAGGCTTTGCATGGGGGCGGGAATCCGTCCGCCGCGATGAATAAATTCTGCCGGAGAATAACGATTTACTTCCATAACAGGTCCCATACCGAGCAGTCCGCCAAAGTTTAATTCCTCCCCGGCTTTTTTCCCGATGGCAGGGATAACACGAACCGCAGTAGTTTTGCTGTTCACCATACCAATCGCTGCTTCGTCTGCGATGATCGCAGAAATAATCTCAGCAGAAGTATCCCCAGGAATTACAATCATATCCAGGCCAACAGAACATACAGCGGTCATTGCTTCCAGTTTTGTAATCGAAAGTGCGCCACAGCGTGCCGCATCGATCATTCCTGCATCCTCTGTTACAGGGATGAATGCACCGGACAAACCGCCAACATGAGAAGACGCCATAACTCCGCCTTTTTTCACAGCATCGTTCAACAAGGCAAGCGCAGCTGTCGTACCGTGTGCTCCACAGCTTTCTAAGCCCATTTCTTCCAAAATGTGTGCAACAGAATCGCCGATTGCCGGGGTGGGTGCTAAGGAAAGGTCTACGATTCCAAACGGAACAAAAAGACGACGTGATGCTTCCTGCGCAACCAATTGTCCCATACGGGTAATCTTGAACGCGGTACGTTTAATGAGATCAGCAACCTCAGTGATATTGCATCCCTTCGCTTTGGCCAGCGCAGCACGCACCACTCCAGGACCGGAAACGCCTACATTGATAACACAGTCCGGTTCTCCAGGTCCGTGAAATGCTCCTGCCATAAAGGGATTATCTTCCGGAGCATTGCAGAAAACCACCAGTTTTGCGGCTCCAATACAGTCACGGTCTGCGGTTTCCTGAGCAGTTTTCAAGACGATACGGCCCATTTTTTCCACCGCATCCATGTTGATTCCAGCTTTTGTCGTCCCAATATTGACGGAAGAACATACAAATTCTGTACGGCTTAATGCTTCAGGAATACTTTCGAGCAGGGCATAATCACCTGGAGCAAACCCTTTATGCACCAGAGCGGAATAGCCACCAATAAAATTGACCCCAGTAGCTTTTGCAGCGCGATCCAAAGTAAGAGCAAAACGGACCGGGTCTTTTGTGGGACAGCAGGCGGCAATCATGGCGATTGGCGTAACAGAAATTCGTTTGTTGATGATAGGAATTCCGTACTCCTTGCTGATCTCTTCACCAGTGCGTACCAGATTCCCTGCGTAACGACAAATTTTGTCGTATATTTTTTCACAGGATTTTTCAATATCCGAATCCATGCAGTCGAGAAGAGAGATGCCCATAGTAATCGTACGCACATCCAGATTCTCGTTGTCGATCATGTTGATCGTTTCCAGTATGTCATGGGAATTTATCATGGTTACTTTCAGAAGCTCCTTTCTCGGGATTATATCCGATGCATGGAGTTGAAAATGTCTTCATGCATCGTGTGGATGGTGAGGTTTAATTCTTTCCCGAGTTCGGAAAGCTGATCGGAAAGTTCATTAAAGGGGACCGTGGACTTGGAAATATCTACCATCATAATCATTGCAAACAGATCTTGTAAGATCGATTGTGTAACTTCCACGACATTGACCCCATTTTGGGCACAAATCGTTGAAACACGGGCCAAGATTCCAACCATATCCTTACCAATAACGGTAATGACAGCACGCATAAGCAATACCTCCCTAGTATGATACTTACGATTATGAACGAGAAGGTGAAATCTGTCAAGAAGAAGCGGAGAAAAGCAGGATTTTTTTGACAAATTGCAAAATGAAGGCAAAAAAAAACTTGAGAATTTGGAAGAAAGGTGAAATGTTCCGCTTATGGGTGTCATTTTTGTGTAAGATGTGCTACTATTAGAAAAAACAAACGAATGGATCACGCGGGGCTGTATGAGAAAACCCGGTTCCTAAATGGATGGAGGCGTTAATTTATGAAATACCGCCATATTTCAGATTGTCATGTTCACAGCAACTACTCGCCCGACGGAGCGGATACGGTAACGATGATGTGTGAAAGGGCTGCTTCACTGGGACTTCATGCGATTACTATTACAGATCATTGCGAGTGCAATGAATATGTAAAGAGTGGATATCAGGATTCCATCAGAGCATCCTATCTGGAAAGCAAACGGGCGTCCGCGCTATTCCATCCAAGGATTCAGGTGTATTCCGGGATTGAGCTTGGGCAGGCCACACAGGATCTTTTTGCTGCTGAAGATATTCTGGATGCTTGTGATTTTGATTTTGTCTTAGCTTCCTTACATAATATAAAAGGGCTTCCGGATTTTTGGGAGTTGGAATATAAAGCAGGAGAAACAGAAGTGCTGCTGGAACAGTACTTTGATCAGATGCAGCAGCTAGTGGAGTGGGGGAATTTCGATTCTTTAGCCCATCTTACTTATCCTCTGCGGTACATGGTAGGGGAATATGGCTTGGAAATCGATCTGGGCAAGTATCGTGAAAGAATTGATACTATTTTGCGGACACTGGTGTTACAAGATAAGGCGTTGGAAATTAATACATCAGGGTTGCGGCAGAAGTACGGAAGATCATTACCTGGGATGATGGTGCTGAGAAGATTCCGGGAACTCGGTGGGAGGTTTGTGACGCTAGGTTCAGATGCTCACAGATGGGCAGATGTTGGAGCCGGTATTGAAGATGGGATGAGCTTGTTGAAGGAAGCGGGATTTGAGAGTTTTACCGTATTTGTAAAGCGAGAGCCAAAGGTTTTACCGATTGAATGATGAAATAAACGTCGTGAAAAGCGGCGATAAAAAGCGAGGAGTGATATTATGGAAAAATTATTGGATTTGTTGAGTGAAAACGCACGAATGACAACAGAAGAGCTGGCCGTGATGTTAAACAAGACAGAGGAAGAAGTTGCGAACCAGATTTCAGAGTATGAAAAGAAAGGCGTTATACGCGGATACCATGCTTTGATCGATTGGGATAAAGTGGACGAAAATCAGGCGACTGCTTTGATCGAATTGAAAGTGATTCCGAAAAGGGATAAAGGCTTTGATGAGATTGCTGAAAGGATTATGGAATTTAAAGAAGTAGAAAGTGTATACTTAATGTCCGGAGGATATGATCTGGCAGTTACTGTCAAGGGGAAAAGTATGCAGGAAATTGCTTTGTTTGTGGCGCGCAGACTGTCCCCTCTGGAATCGGTACAATCGACGGCGACACATTTTGTACTGACACGGTATAAAGATAGAGGAATCGTCCTGAATCCGGAAGATGAGAAGAACGACGAAAGGAGGAGCGTATTCTGTGATTGATTATGAATCCCGGATGAACGACGAGATCGTACGGCTGAAACCATCAGGAATCCGTCGTTTTTTTGATATTGCGGCGGAAATGGATAACGTGATCTCCTTAAGTATCGGAGAACCGGATTTTTCTACACCATGGCATGTTCGCCAGACAGGGATCCAGTCCTTGGAGAAAGGAAGGACTTGGTATTCTCCGAACCGCGGATTTATGGAGCTGCGGGAAGAAATTTCCAAGTGGTTTGCACGCCGATATCATGTAGAATATGATCCGAAGTCGGAGGTATTGGTGACCGTTGGCGGTTCAGAAGCTTTGGATCTATGTATCCGCTCCCTGGTGAACCCAGGAGACGAAGTGCTGATTCCCGAACCAAGTTTTGTCTGCTATGTTCCGCTCACAGAAATGGCCCGGGGGGTCCCGGTCATTATTGAAACAAAAGCAGAAGATCAGTTCCGATTGACAGCGGAAGCACTGGAAGAAAAAATCACGCCGAAAACGAAATTATTGATTTTGCCGTTTCCCAACAATCCAACAGGAGCGGTGATGCGCCGGGAACATCTGGAAGCGGTTGCCCGTGTGGTAGAGAAACATGACCTGCTCGTACTTTCGGATGAAATTTACAGTGTTTTGACCTATGGAGAGACCGGTCATGTGTCGTTTGCGGAAATCGACGGTATGAGGGAGCGCACCATCGTCGTCAATGGTTTTTCTAAAGCGTTTGCAATGACAGGCTGGCGTCTCGGCTATGCATTAGGACCGAAAGAACTCATCAGGCAGATGACGAAACTACATCAATATGCCATCATGAGCGCTCCAACAACAGCGCAGTATGCTGCTGTGGAGGCAATGAAAAACGGTGAAGAAGATATTGAATATATGCGCGGGCAATATGATATGCGGCGCAGATTGATTGTAGATGGGCTGAATTCAATGGGATTGGATTGCTTTGAGCCGGAAGGGGCATTTTATGTATTTCCGTCGATTAAAAAGACAGGGCTTACCTCAGAAGATTTTTGTGAACGGTTGATTTATGCGAAACAAGTGGCGGTCGTTCCAGGCGTTGCATTTGGCAATTGCGGAGAAGGCTTTGTACGGGTAGCATATTCCAACTCGATCAAGAATATCAGCGAAGCGCTTAAACGAATCAAAGATTTTTTGCAGGAGATATAGGGAAGGAATGGAAGAGGTAGCATTACTAGGCTGTCGGGGATATGAGTTTGAAGAAGTCAAACACGTGATCGACGAGCAGTTCCGGGTATTAGGGATTCAGAAAATGCTGCGGGATGGCATGAATGTTGTCATAAAGCCGAATTTGGTGATGAAAGAAGTCCCGGAAAAGGCATCCATAACGCACCCGGTGGTAACGGCAGCGGTTGGCTGCTGGATGAAAGAGCATGGCGCCAACGTAACCATTGCGGAAAGCCCGGGTGGGATGTATACATCTGTTTTGCTGAAATCCCTGTACCGGGAAACGGGATATCAGGAGATCGCGGAAAAGTATGGCTTCCGCCTGAACATGGACTGCTCTTACCGGGAGATCAGAGCGCCCAAGGGGGAACGCAGCAAACGGTTTACGGTGATCGAGCCGATTTTGAAAGCGGATTTGATCGTAGATGTGGCAAAACTGAAAACACATTGTATGACGATGCTGTCCGCAACCGTGAAAAATATGTTCGGTGCGGTTCCCGGGCTTATGAAGCCGGAACTCCATTGCCGTTTTCCGCAAAAACAGGACTTCTGCGAAATGTTGGTTGACTTGTGTGAATTATTAAGTCCTTCCATTTGCGTTCTGGACGGAATTACAGCGATGGAGGGGAATGGTCCAACAGGAGGAAGTCCGAGGCAAGTGGGCGTCATTGTGTCGGGAAAAAATCCATTTGCAGTAGACGTTATTGGTGCCAAATTGATTGGAATGGATCCGGAATCGATTCTGATGCTGCAATCCGGCAAAAGACGCGGGTTATGCCCATCACAAGAAGAAATCTGTATTCTGGGCGATGCTTTAGAGAAATATGTTGTCAATTACT
>CALWKP010000146.1 GCA_944381295.1 uncultured Clostridia bacterium
CCCTTCCATTTACACAAATCTTTTATGATTTCCTGAATATCTTTTCTCAGTTCTTTATAAATTATTTTTCGTCGGTACTTCGGTGTAAACACTATGTGATACTTGCACACCCACTTTGTATGTGCTATACTATTTGCCATAAGAAACATACTTTCCTGGTATTATAAAGGCCTGAACATTCTCTATTTTACCAGAAAGGATGTTTCTTTGCTTAAGCTTTAATCCACCCGCATTGCGGGCGGTTGTTGAACTTTCACATTCTGCGAAAGTTCTTTGCTAAAGCACTAACACAAATCCGCTTTCCATCTTCCGAAAAGCGGATTTTCTTTTGATTATCTTAAAGGATTTCATCATTCCTGACAAAATTCCCGAATAATCTTTTGTTTGTCATCCGGTAACATAGTTCCTGTAACTGCATTGCGGACATCTAGAATATCCGCTGGATTTACTGATAATTCATCTACCCCGATGGCCAAAAAAAACGGCAATAAGGAAAGATCAGAGGCAGAATTGCCGCACAAAATCACCCAAAGGCCCTTTTTCTTGGCATTTTCCACTGTCAATTTTAACAAACGCAAAACTGCCGGATGCTTTACATCATATAAACCTGATACTAAGGGATTTGATGGGTCAGCAGCCAATACATACTGCGTAAAATCGTTCATTCCTAAACAAAAAAAATCTGCTTCTTCCACAATCATATCACTAATCAAGGCTGCTGCAGGGGTCTCAATCATCAACCCTATTTCCATATTCTCTGCAAATGGAATTCCTTCTCTACGTAAATCTTCTTTTACATTTCTTACAATTTGTTTTAACTGCCGGATTTCCATCATCGTTGTGAGCATTGGAAACATCACTGCGATTCTACCATAAACAGATGCTCTCAATGCTGCACGCAATTGTGTTACTAAAAGCTCCTTATGGCCCAGAGATAGCCGAATCCCTCGATAACCTAATGCCGGATTGATTTCTGATTTTGTATGTAAAAAAGGAATTCGATGATCCATAGCTGATATATCTACTGTGCGTATTACGACCCGCCGCCCTGTCATTTTTTCCGCTAATGTCCGATAAACTTGGAATTGTTCCTCTTCTGACGGCGGTCCCTCATTTTTTAAATACAAAAATTCACTTCTGAATAAGCCAACTCCAATTGCTCCGCTATCTAGAGCATCTTGCAAATTTTCTAAACTTCCTATACTAGCTGTGACCGCCATTCTTGTACCATCAAGTGTCAATGTCTCTAATGCAGCAGCAGCTTTTAAGTCTTGCCAACTATTTTCGTCCCGGGCTTTCTTCACCAGATACTTCTTCCGCACAGTTTCATCTGGTTCCGCCACAACATCGCCGCTAAAACCATCAATAATCAATTCCTGTGTATTGACAAGTTCTGCATAAGCTTTTCCAACACCTACCACCATTGGCACTCCCATCATCCGAGCAATAATAGAAGAATGTGCAGATTTTGAGCCATGTTCTGTAATAACCCCTAGAATATTATTTCGGCGTATACGAACAGCTTCACTAGGAGTCAATATATTTGCTACTAAAATAGTTTCTTTATTATAAATTCTTCTTTTTAATGCATATGCAGGATTTAGACAACTTAGAAGACGATTAGAAATATCAATAATATCTCCGCCACGTGCCCGCATATATTCATTGTCTATAGCTGACAGTTGCTCATAAAAATTACAAGATATCTTCCAAACAGCATATTCTGCATTTACACGCTCATTCACAAGGCATTGTGAAATTTCTTCCAGATAATCAGTATCTTCTAACATTGCTATATGTATTTGGAAAAACACAGCATATTCTTCACCTAAATTGGTAAACACATCTTTATAAACTTGCTGCAACTGTTCAATAGCCTTATCCTTTGCTTTAAGAATCCGACGATATTCTGTTTGTGGATCACAACCTTTTTGTACTAGTGCTCCATACCCCATATTTTGTATAGACTGTACTTTCCCAATAGCATATCCTTTTGAAGCTGCAATTCCACGAAAATATTTCACTCTCTCACCCACCATTTTCATCAAAATAGCCAGTTTATAACTGTCATAATTATAACTATTTTCTAAATTGTGTCAATAGTTTTGAGATGAAAATATTTCTTATAAAATATAAAATTCTTACTAATCCAATTTCAATAAAAGATATAGGCAAGAAAGTTAATTCCTAGGAAATATTTAAGTAATGCTACTAATTGATTATTACACTATCCTATAAAATAAAAAATCCCATCAACGAATAATGATGGGATTTTCACATATTTTATTTATAACAAGTCACGGAAAACCTTAAGCGGCGGTTTGGATAACTCCAAACCGCCGCCACGCAAATACAACTAATTAGTATGTCTTAAAATCGTTGCTTACGTATTAAGTCTGTTCCTCTTTTAAGGATATTATCCTTAAGCGAAGTAGGTGACGTTGTTGCCAGTTACACCAGAAGCGGTAGCACCGTTAGCAACTTCAACCTTTACGGAAGCGCCATATTCCACGCCGTTAACAGTTACTTTCGCCATAACATAGGTCACGCCTTCGTTACGAGCAGTAATTCTGTATTTGCCCTCGCCCAGGCTGGTGAGGCTAGCGATAGCGTCACGGGAAATGGTAACTACCGGTTCAGCATCCACACCATCGACGGTAACTTTGACATCATAGATGCCGCCCGGAGCCATGGTGTAAGAAGTAGTATCGATCTTCAGGCTGCCCTTGTTCTCAACAACGTTGACAGTCATGGTTGCGGTAGCGCCAGTTGCGTTGGTAGCGGTAATGGTAGCAGTACCAATGCCAACAGCGTTGATCTGGAACTTGTAGCCACGAGCGTCATTTGCATCGTAGAGAGCTACGGTAGCAACGCTTTCATCGGAAGAAGCAGCAGTGATTGCAGAATTGTCGGAAGACTTCGCGATGAACTGATAGATCTGACCGACAGACTTAGTAACAGTGGTGGTATCCAGAGTTACAGTAGTATCCGGAACAGCCTTACCAGTGATTTCGCAAGAAGCTACAACATAATCTTCAATCTCAAAGCCATCAGCGTCTACGAGAGTCGCAGTCAGAGTAGCTTTGTTGGAATAGCTGTAATCCGGGTTGTAATCGAGAACCTTGATGGTAGCAACAGTACCGGTTGCATCGAGCTCAAAGTCGATGTAATCTTCGTCGCCTTCAAGGTTCCAGGATACATACACATCCTTCGGCAGAGTAGTACCAGCCGGATATACATTCAAGGTAACTGTATCAGAATAACCCTTTGCAATTTCAACAGCAGACTTGTCAAAAGACAGGCCAGCAAAGGAAACTGCATCAATTACAAACTTATCAGTTGTGCTGTTTTCAGCAACCTGTTCGGTTGTGAAACCAATACCATTGATATCTTCTGGAGCAACCGTATCAACAGTTGCACGGAGCGCTACATCACCAACAGTCGGGTTGCCCAACAGCTGGAACTGGATACCATCAATACCACTGGTAACATACATGCTGTTCGCATTTACCTTTACCACACCATCACCAGAGAGGTCTTCCAGCTTGATAGTGCCCAGGAAAGTAAGAGTGGATTCTTCGTCTACACTTACAACACCAAGATAAGTGTCATTGGTAACAGTAACATCTGCACCGCTTTCGAGACTTACAACTGCATGAGCATTATCGGTGCTGATGATTTCCAAAGAACCCTTGTACTCGTCAAAGAGAATCTCAGTATCACGGAAATCGGTATCGATGCCAGCGATAGATACGCCAAGGCCTGTAATGGTCATAGCAGTATCTTCGGAATCAGAAACCAATTTACCGGAAACACTAACAACTTCATCATCATAAGCATTTACTTTAAGATCATTATCTGCAGAAACATCCCCACCGATAGTGGTCTTGTAATCAGCATCACCGGTGATTTCAACATTAGTACCATTAACAGCACCGGTAACAGCAGCACCCTGAATAGTGATATCAGTACCATCAATGCTTGCAACAGTAGCACCAGTATCAACACTGATCTTAGCGCCATCAACATCGCCAACAGTAGCTTCAGAGATATTTACATCACCATCAACATCGATGGAATCAATGTTGCCGCCATTTACTGTAACGGAACCAGCACCTGTAATATCGCCCAGATTTCCGCTTTCAATAGTAAGCGCTACATCTGTCCGGATATCATAATTACTGATAACCTTTACATAACCCTTTTCCTCAGACCAGCTATCATCAGAACTCGGGCTGGAACCGATTACTGTACGGGAACCAATCTTCGCAATCGTTGTCCAATTGCCTTCACCAGTTCTATCTAAATCATTACCAACCTGCCAAATCTTGCCAACACCAATTGTTACACGAATTCTTGAACCTTTGCTTGTCTCGTCAGTAGTAACAGTGTTGCCACTATTAACTGTTACTTTCGGAGCATAAAGTTCCAACGTGGTGGTTGCCGGCTTTGCATAAACACGGCCCGAATCCTTATCGGTACGAATCAACGGAAGATAAATAGCGTTGCTGTCCTCGTCAAAGCCTACTACCACATTAGACCCAGCCACATTATTGTCCTCTGCATCCGCTGTAACCATATTGAAAATCTTAGTGCTGCTAAGTTTCAATATTCCATCTTCTGATGCGCTACTACCGGTGTATACAGCCTCTCCATTCCCAGTATAAGGAGAAACTGCTTTCCACTCCGGAGTACCATTGCCGGTATAATTTGCAACATACAGCATCAGATCCATGCCGCTGTCGTTCACAGCTGCAAGTTCCGGATCATCCGGATGTGCGCCTGTTACTTCGCCATTCTCGGTTGCTTGGCCAATTACAACGTCACCCTGTGTATACACGGTGAAATCGATGTCGATCGTACCGCGGACAGTAACATCCTTATCGGTGTCTTCGTCCACATAAGTAGCTTTCATGGTAACACGAATTGTTTCGGTACCAGATACACCTTTTTTCAGATAGAGATCACGCTGGTCATCATTCCTGACAACCTTTACCAAGGAATCACCGCTGACCTTTGTGAAACCAACATACTCGATTTCATCAGCAGATTCCCAGTTCATGGTCTGAACATCAAATGCTGCATCCAGGTCCTCAATAATGAGTAAGTCCTCATCCTTATCGCTGACCAGGTCATAGCTAGTATCGCTCTTTCCATCAATCGCATCAACCCTAGCGCCAGTGCCTTCTACTTCGAGAGTAGCAGCAGACGCGAAGGTTGCGGTGAAGGTGCTCACTGCCATGGCCATTGCCAGGACAAGTGACAGGACTTTGCCTGTGTTTTTCTTCATCCTTTTTGTCCTCCTTAAATTCTTTCGTGCGTATTTGCGTGCTCCTATTTAAGGTAACATACATCACTTCCGGGCGCCATAGGTACACACCCTTCAGCTTAAACAACTCCACAAAAAATCAAACGCCCCTTTGACCCCTCCCCGTTGATGCTCCAGATCAAGGCCTCCGTTACGCCCGCTTTTTGTGTGCGCCGTTTAGTACGTTGATTGAATTATATGCTATTTTCCGCCCGATGTCAAGGGCAATTCCAGGAAACTTTCTTCCCTATCCATCGGCGTATTTGCTGAATTTTCCCATTACTTTACGGTCAAAAGTAAGTATCGGTTTAATTATGTCTAGTTTATGAACAAAATTTTATTTTTTTGTTAATGATTTAATTTTTTTCATCTTTTTTGACATCTTCTTCGCTTTCTTTTCCTTTAAATTCCTTCGGTACACCGTTTTCATAAAGAATTCCCGATTCTCTTTCTCCCTGTTTCCATACTCCTACAAATACAACAGAACCATTTCCTGAATATTCTGTGCCGAATCCTTCGCGTCGTCCGTCTTTCCACCCACCTGTATACAATAAACTTCCGTCCGCTCCAAATTCACTTCCTTCTCCTGTTGGCCGTCCTCCGGCCCATTTCCCGACAAATACCGTTCCTGCATCCGGGTCGTAGCTTACTCCTATGCCTTCTTTTCCGAGCTTTCCCACCCGTCCTGCATAGTTCAAATTGCCTTTTCCGTCAAAGCTTACACCTAATCCTACCGGCTGATCTTCTTCCCATCGGCCTACATACATTCCTTTTCCTTCCGATGGAAATGCTACTCCAGCTCCATTTCTTCGGTTCTTTTTCCAATCTCCTACATAACACGGAGCACCGTTCTGATAATAATAAACGCCGAAACCTTCCCGTTTGTCTTCTGCATAGCCACCTTCATATGCCGTCCAACCGTTCGGCATCTGTGTGCGGCCGCGTCCATGCCGAAGACCATCCAGCAAACCGCCAAAATACAAATAGCTTTCTTCTGCGCTGATTACAATGCTCTTGGCCGGCAACAGTCCGCTTACCGGTTCCGCTTCCGTTACAACCTCTTCTTCCGGCTTCAAGGTGCTTTCATGTACAATGCTCCCATTCATCCCTTTTGCAGCTACCATACGTCGTGTTACCGGTGCTGGAACAGGCTCCGCATCGATATGTAAAATCTCTCTATCAAATGTATAGGTATCGTTCGAAACTTGCTCTTTTGTCCGATCTTCTTCTTCTGGATTCTGTTCTATTGCTTCTTCCAAGTCCTTTTGCAAAAAGACGTTGTTTTCTTCCTCTTGCAAGAGATCTGCGGTTCCTTCTGCGATTTCCTGTTCCAAACTTTCTGCCGGTCCTTTGCCGACCCCCTCCCCCTCATCTTCCTTTTCTATGGGGAGTTCTTCTTCCTTCTCTTCCTTTCTTTCTTTTTCCTCCTCAGATACAGCCTTTACTTCTTCCTCTAGTACTTCCTTTTCTTCTTTCCATGTTTCCGCTTTCTCTATGCACCAGCTTTCTTCCTCTTCTTCCTGCAGATTTTCTTCCGGCTGCCAAATCTCTTCCAAATCATTTTTTGTATGCTTTTCTTTTTCTTCTTTCTGTTTTCTCGATGCCGCTTCTCTCTGCTTCAATTCTTCCTCTGTACAATAATAAAAATCACCTTCCGGCGTACTTGCGCATACCTCTGGTTCCCCTGTCTCCGAATTCAGTCGACTATTCTCTGCCGTTCCAATTTCTGCTTTACACGGATACAAATATTTTGTCCGATATTTCTTCCCTTCCCGATCGTATTCCAGCATCGTCAGCCCTTGATTTTCCCAGGGACTCAGCACGACGCTTGGCCGCTCTTCTTCCGACGATGCTCCACTTCGTCCAAAATATGCCGTCTGCCTCCACTCATGCGTCCGGCTGTAATTTGTCTTACTGAGCAATCGCCCTGCCGCATCCCAGTTCAACACTGTATAGCCGTCACGCGTAGAAAATGCCTGCTCCACTACCTGCTTTCCAAGCCGTTTTTTCCAAACGATTCCCGTCTTGCCTATCCGGCCGCTATACCGAGCTTCCAATCCGTCCGACATGTCTTCCCCTTTTACCCGTACAGGTTTTTGGGTTTTCCAGTATTCCTGCCTCGCCGCACTGAACACTCCATGCAGTTTTGAAAAGCTATCATATCCTTTTAGACAAATTATGTAAAAAAAGTTTTCCATTTTTTCCTCCTGTCGGACTTCTCCGGGTGATCCTTCTAAAAACCTCTTTTTTTAGCATATAGCACTACGTCCTAATTTGCAAGTTATTTTGCGCGATATCTACGATTTTCCTCTAATTTGTGCTACAATATTTTTATAAGTCTATTAAGCCGCTTCCTTTGGACTTAACTTTACTCTTTTGGGAGGTATTTTATGGATTTTGCAAAAATCTGGTCGGAACTTCTTACCTGGCTGCTCCAGCTGGTTCCTAAAATTATTGCGGCAGGATTAATTCTCGGTATCGGTTTTTGGGCTTCTGGATTTTTGTTCCGCTTGATCCATCGAGCTATGGAACGATCGAAAGCTGACCCTACAATCGTTTCCTTTTTTGATTCTTTTATAAAAATCGCAATCAAGATTATTGTTGTTATTACTGCAATCGGACAATTTGTTGATGTATCTTCGATCATTGCTGCAATCGCCGCCGCAGGGGTTACAATCGGGCTTGCTATGAAGGATAATCTTGCCAATGTTGCCAGTGGTGCGCAGCTGATTATTACCCGGCCATTCCATTTAGGCGATTATGTTTTGCTCGATGGCGTAGAAGGGACCGTAGAACGTATCGAAATTATGTTTACTGTCCTCAAAACTTTTGACAACAAAGAAATCGTTATTCCAAATTCTGAAGTTGTTGCAAATACCATTACTAATGTGACAGCTATGGAGACCCGTCGTCTCGATTTGACCTATTGTGTGAGTTATCATACAGATCTGAGCGACGCCAAAAAACTTTTATCGGAGATTATTTCGGAAAATGAACTGGTTTTGCCCGACCCGGCGCCTTTAGTTGCCGTGGGAGAACATAAAGAAAGTTCCATTGCGATGGTCGTAAAAGTCTGGTGTAAAAAGGATGATTACTGGACATTGTATTATCAAATGCAGGAAACCGTAAAACGGAGATTCGATCAGGCAGGGATCAATATTCCATTTCCACAGATGGATATCCATATTCGAGAGAACCATTAAAGTCTCATTCTTTTATTATATATGTATAGAGATGCTGAATGCAGAGAAGCCTGGGGCGCAGGCCAACGGCTCTAAAAGAGCCGTTGCGGCGGGATCTGTCCCGCCGATACCACCGCGCATGCGCGGTGGTTGGCCTGCGCCCCAGGCTGGCAACTGCTTTATCGGAACATATACTCGACGTTATCTACCAATTCTCCAAAAGCATGCAGAGCTTTTCCTGCATTTTTCTTAAGGTGTTTCCGGTCTTTAAACATCATGGATCCCACGGTAACGGCAGCTGCGCCGGCAAGCATTCCTACACCAACACCTTTGACGACATTCATCGTATTTTTCACCATACGGTAATACCTCCATAATTTATTGATAATCTGTAACCAAATCATCATGGCTTATTGTTTCCCACTCCTCTATTTTTATTTCTGATAGGTTTTGACAATTCCCAATCCAGTAAAGTTAAATACAATTTGTATAGATAAATTAATTTATTACAAAATATCGTTACTTTTCTCTCAAGACGAAAGGTTAATTACTTTACAGAAAGGACATTTCTATGGCAGTATTAAACATTGTAATGGTAGAACCTGAAATTCCTCAAAACACTGGAAACGTCGCCCGGACTTGTGCCGCAACAGGAGCAAGACTTCACTTGGTAGGACCCATGGGCTTTAAAATCGATGACAAAAAGTTAAAACGTGCAGGGTTAGATTACTGGCATCTGCTGGATATTACCTATTACGACAACCTGGACGACTTTTTTCAAAAACATCCTGACGATCCGAAGAATTTTTTCTTTTATTCCACAAAAGCTAAACATATCCATTCCGAAATATCGTATCCTGACGGCGCCTATCTGTTTTTCGGGAAAGAAACCGCAGGGCTCCCGGAGTCTTTGCTGCATGCGCATCCTGAAACAACGGTACGCATTCCCATGATTGGGGGAGCCAGAAGTCTGAACTTGTCGAATTCCGTGGCAATCGGGGTTTATGAAGCTCTGCGGCAATGGGGATATCCTGAATTATTATGCAAAGGAAAGCTTCGGGAATACAACTGGTAAATTTTTTTGAGGGAATACCCGCGAAAACACCGCCTACACCTTGAAAATTTTTACATTTTGGTATACAATAGGGAAGCGTAAGTTTTTTTATTAACAATCTACTTTTGTATCTCAACATTTTAGTTGCTGTAACAAAAAATAAAGGAGTGCAAGGTTATGAATTACCTCAACAAAAAAACTGTCGAAGACATCGACGTCGCCGGGAAAAGGGTTCTTGTCCGCTGCGACTTCAACGTTCCGTTTGACGGCGAAGGGAACATCACCGATCCTAAGCGTATCAACGAAGCGATGAAAACCATCAAATACCTGGTTGACCATAAGGCAAAAGTGATTCTTTGCTCCCACCTGGGCCGTCCGAAGGGCGAATTCAACATGAAATATTCTCTGGCGCCAGTCGCTGCTTATCTGTCCAAAGCTCTTGGTCAGGAAGTGAAAATGGCAAAGGATGTCATCGGTGAAAGTGCAAAAAGCATTGCTGCATCCCTGAAAGATGGCGAAGTGGAACTGATTGAAAACGTCCGTTTCCATAAAGAAGAAGAAAAGAACGATCCTGCATTCGCAAAGGAATTGGCTTCTTTGGCAGAAATCTATGTCAATGATGCATTCGGCACCGCTCACAGGGCACATGCTTCCACCGCAGGCGTAGCAGCTTATCTTCCGGCAGTTTGCGGCTACCTGATTCAGAAAGAAATCACCATCATGGGTGGCGCACTCCAGAACCCGAAGCGTCCGTTTGTTGCGATTCTCGGCGGCGCAAAGGTTTCCGATAAGATCGGCGTTATCACCAATCTTCTCGAAAAAGTTGACGCTTTGATCATCGGCGGCGGTATGGCGTATACTTTCATGAAAGCCCTGGGATATTCTATTGGTACTTCCCTGTGCGAAAATGACAAGATCGACCTTGCGAAAGATATGATGGCGAAAGCGAAGGAAAAAGGCGTAAAATTCCTGATTCCGATTGATAACGTTGTTGCGGACAAGTATGCAGCAGATGCAGCGCATCAGGTTGTCAACTCCGACCAGATCCCGGATGGCTGGATGGGTCTGGATATTGGACCGAAGACAGAAGCTCTGTTTGCAGACGCATTAAAGGGCGCCGGCACGGTAGTATGGAATGGCCCGATGGGCGTTTCCGAATGGGAAGCATTTGCGAGCGGCACCATCGCGGTGGCGAAAGCTGTTGCAGAAAGCGGAGCAATTTCCATCATTGGCGGCGGCGATTCTGCTGCGGCTGTTGAGAAACTTGGCTATGCCGATAAGATGACTCACATCTCCACTGGGGGCGGCGCGTCCCTGGAATTCCTGGAGGGATTGGAGCTCCCGGGTATTGCCTGCCTGAACGATAAGGACTAAGCACGACCAACACAGGGGCGGGGGATTTCTCGCCCCTGTTATCATGATAAGAATCAGAAAGGATTGTCTGAGATGAACAAAGCGGTAAGAAAAGCAGTAATCGCCGGCAACTGGAAAATGAATAAGACTCCTGCTGAGGCGAAAGCCTTGATCGAAGAGATCAAACCCTTGGTAAAAGATGCAGGTTGTGATGTGGTAGTATGCGTTCCTTATGTGGATCTGTGCACTGCACTGGAAGCGACGAAAGGCACTAATATCGGAGTAGGTGCTGAAAACTGTCACTGGGAGGTTTCCGGCGCTTATACAGGAGAAATTTCCGCACAGATGCTGACATCTATGGGCGTCAAATATGTCATTATCGGCCACAGTGAACGCAGAACGTATTTTGGAGATACCGATGTTACCGTACAGAAGCGCGTACGCGCAGCTCTGAACGAGGGATTGACCGTGATCCTGTGCGTAGGGGAATACCTGGAGCAGCGGGAACAGGGCATCACTGCGGAACTCGTTGCCATGCAGACCAAGATCGCGTTACAGGGTGTTTCCAAAGAAGAACTGTCCCGCGTGATCATCGCTTATGAACCTGTTTGGGCAATTGGTACCGGCCGTACCGCTACGGCGGAACAGGCGAATGAAGTTTGCGCACTGATTCGCGCAACCGTCGCATCCCTGTATGATACCGCTGCGGCAGAGGCTATGACGATCCAGTACGGCGGATCGATGAACGCAAAAAATGCGGCAGAATTGCTTGCACAGCCGGATGTTGACGGCGGCTTGATCGGCGGCGCATCGTTGAAAGCTCCTGATTTCGCAGAGATTGTGAAAGCTGCAACCAACGGTTGATTTTTTACCCGCCGCGCGGGATATCCCGCGCGGCGATTCCTTTTTGACTATTTTTCAAGAGGTGATTTTCATGAAAAAACCATTAGTACTCATGATCTTGGATGGTTTTGGCATTGCACAGGATTACGGAAACGCTATCAAAGCAGCTTCCACGCCAAACCTTGACCGTCTGTTTTCATCCAATCCCATTACCCAGATCGGTGCATCCGGACTGGATGTCGGCCTGCCGGACGGACAAATGGGAAACTCGGAAGTCGGCCACACCAACATCGGTGCAGGGCGCATCGTCTATCAGGAATTGACCCGTATCACCAAGTCGATTCAGGATGGAGACTTTTTTGAAAATCCGGCATTCCTCAGCGCAGTAGACAATGCACTGAAAAACAATTCGGATCTGCATCTGATCGGCCTTTTGTCGGATGGCGGCGTCCACAGCCATAATACCCATCTGTACGCATTGGTCGAGCTGGCAAAACGCAAGGGTCTTGACCGTGTGTATGTCCACTGTCTGCTGGACGGCCGTGATGTTCCTCCGTCGTCTGGAAAAGATTATGTCGCAGAATGTGCCGAAAAACTGAAAGAAATCGGTGTCGGGAAAATCGCGACCGTCATGGGACGTTATTATGCGATGGATCGCGACAATCGTTGGGAACGCGTGAACAAGGCGTATGCAGCGATGGTATACGGAGAAGGTGTTCAGGCAGCTGATCCGGTACAGGCTGTTGCGGATTCTTACGCGGCAGAAGTAACGGATGAATTCGTTGTCCCGGTTGTCTGTGAGGGCGGAGCAAAAATCAAAGCAAATGATTCGGTTATTTTCTTCAACTTCCGTCCGGACAGGGCCCGCGAAATTACCCGTACGTTCGTTGACCCTGATTTCAACGGATTCGAACGGAAAAATGGCTTTTTCCCGCTCACTTATGTCTGCATGACGCAGTACGATGCAACGATGCCGAACGTCCAAGTTGCATTCCATCCGCAGTCATTGAAAAATACGCTCGGTGAATATTTATCGAGCCACAATATGACACAGCTGCGTATCGCTGAAACGGAAAAATATGCTCATGTAACCTTTTTCTTCAATGGCGGCGTGGAAACAGTATATCCCGGCGAAGACCGCGTACTGATCAATTCGCCGAAGGTTGCCACCTATGACCTGAAACCGGAAATGAGCGCGTATGAAGTGACCGATGCGATGGTGGAACGTGTAAAAAGCGGGAAGTACGATGTAATTATCCTGAACTTTGCAAACTGCGATATGGTTGGCCATACCGGCGTATTTGACGCGGCAAAAGCAGCTGTAGAAGCAGTGGACACCTGTGTAGGCCGTGTGACCGATGCGGTTGCCGAGATGGGCGGCGTGACGATCATTACCGCAGACCATGGCAATGCGGATAAGATGTATGAAGACGACGGTTCCCCCTTCACTGCGCATACGACTAACCCAGTGCCGTTCTGCGTCGTTGGATATCCGTGCAAGCTGCGCAGCGGCGGACGCCTTGCTGACATTGCTCCGACGATGCTGAAAATCCTTGGCATGGAGCAACCGGCAGAAATGACCGGTGTCAGCATTATCGAATAATTGCCGTCCTGGAAGGCGGAATCCTTCGATTTGCTGAAAATAGAGAAATGGCGCTTTTCCAAAGCCTTTACGGGCCAGGAAAGCGCCATTTCTCAGGTACACCGCATTATTCCAAGTAGTGGAGCATGCAGGGATTTTTTGCAATCTGCTTCAAAAAGCGCACGCAATTTTTGCCGAATTGGCGAGCATTTTGGGAAATGGCGGGAAATTTTGGCACGATATGCCGCCTGAACCGTTAGGCGTGAATTGTGCGGCGCTGCCTGAACGTTTTTTGGAATATTTCCCTTCCTGCGCACCTACGGTATCTTTCCTTATGTTCCAAAATTTCCTTACGCAGTCTTGTTACAACCTTTACACTTCTGTTAACATAATTGCAAAGTCCGGGCAAACATGCTAGAATAATCCCACAAGATTCTGATTTGGGAGGGCTTTATGAAACGTATTTTCTG
>CALWKP010000147.1 GCA_944381295.1 uncultured Clostridia bacterium
ATAATAGGCGTAAGAAATGCGCGGAAAGCACTGTTGAAAGCTTGTCTCGACCCAGTGAAAACAATCCGGGACGCGGAGCTGCGTGGGGATTATACCGCACGTTTAGCATTATTGGAAGAAACGAAAAGTTTGCCGTTTGCTGCGGTATGGAGATATTACTGCTGGAAAAATGGAATAGCAGAAGGCGGACAATGGCTCGAAGAAATCCGAAAATATGAAGAGAACATAACGTTTAAACGATAAATTCCAGAAAAGTACGGTAAGACGCCAAAAATACAAGAAAACAGGAAGGCCTGCCGCAGACACTTTTGATAGTGTCTACGGCAGGCCTTCTTAGCTTGTGAAAAAGAAATACACCCCAAAATTTTCAGAAGTCAAAAGGCAGGAGGAACGTCATTCCGGCGCATTACTGCCCTTTCCTGCACGATTTCAAAAAATGTTCTGAGTGCGGCGCGGTAAGCGGATAAAAAGGCGCTGCGCATTTGGAATACCCGCCAAGTCTCTGTTTCAGTTGGTACCTTGTTTGTGCGCCATTGGGTGCACAGTGCCTTTGAAAAAGGTGGGAAACATAGGAAGTCTGCATAAGGAAATAAGGTCAGGTTGCCGAACTCATTCCCATTGGAAATACCACATTTTTGATTGCCGTAAACTATCTGCGAAAAAAACTGCGTCAGTATCTTCGGTTCGGTTGATAATGTCCGGACAGAAAGCGTATTGTTCTGCGGCCAGTCTAATCGCCTGCTCTTCTGGAACAGAAGCAGGGAGGATGAACTCTAAAACATCATGGCTTAAAAATGCAGGAACAGCGCCATATTTTTCAAACCAATATTTTGAGATAGCCATGAGGTCCCGAGTATCCGGACAGCGGTTCCATCCGCCGAACGGCAGATAAGCAAAAATCTCCCATGGGTTTTTTACTGGGATTTCTGCCAAAAGAAGAGGAAGGGTCTTTCCGGTGGAATTATCCCAGTATCCCAGAAATTGGTCGTTGGATTCACCGCCATCCAAATCGTCTGAACGGAGGGACTCCCAGTCAACTTCCTCAGAACCTTTTCCTCTGCGGGAATGTGCAAGTGCTTTTAAGACCATCTCGCCGTCATTGACAGGGGATTTGAGTAGTTTTTTTCGATAGCTGGCCACCTCATCCAGAGGAAAACCATGTTCGTCAGAAAGTTCACTGATCTTTAGAAACTGCTGCTGAAAATGTTCCCAAAGAGTATTGTCTACCGCGACCAACACTGGGGAAAAACCTTCCCGATGTCCTAATCGCTGTGCATAGCTGAATGCTGCGGTGATGCGGTCATCGTTCTGCATAGGCGGGAAATATTCGCATGGACATCCTAGGAAGCTTTTTATAGCCTTTGCAAAATCCGGTAAATCAGACGTCACAGGTTCTGATCGCCGGATATTCCGGTTCCAGGATTTCCAGCGTTGTTCCATAATTTGTGCCATGGCCTGATAGTATGCCTCATCAAAAGGAATGAAGAGGTAGGCTTCATCCTGAAATTCGTCGGAATGATACCGTTCTGGACCAAAATAGTTTAGTGCATAGTCATCAATATCGGAGGGAAAATAAGGAGCTTCACCAGTTCCATAGTAGTATGCGGAAAATGCTGCTCCCTCCTGGTCAAAATACGTGCGCAATAGCAATCCATTCAGTTCTTTACGGATAAATTCCCGCAGATCGATCGTTTCCGGGGAGGCCTGTACTTGTTCTACAATGGTACCGTAGCGGTCAAAAAATTCCTGACTCATAAAGTCATGTTCCATACACCAGCGGAGATAAATGGCCAGATGGTTGTAAGCGGTGTTTTCTTCTACGGGCAGATCCTTTTCCCGGATGCTTTCCAGATGCCATTCGGCTGCATCCATCAGCATTTCCTTAAACTCTTGCTCGGTAAGAACTTTCAGTTCCAATGAGGAGGGACGGTCAAGCTGGACAACAAAACTGGTTCCTTCCAGTTGGTCCAATAGTTCTTCGGCGCTATGGGAAATTTTATAATTTAATTCATCCCGGTAGAGGGGAATTACCTGGTAAAAATTCACTTCTTCTCCATTCGGAAGGGTACAGACAGATGCACCGTCTTTCACCTTTTGCGGATCGATCAGCAGAGAACCACAGAAGGAGATGTTTTCTGAAAAAGGTCCTTGATTATCTATGGTATGCCCCCACGCCAGCCAAGTATGACCATTTAGCGGCAAACGTGCCAAATCTTTTAACAATCGAATCGGCCAGTACCAAGTTTCCTCCGGAAGTGAATCGGAACCAAATTTCCAGTCGGCAGGCAACGCGATAATCAATTCAGCGCGTTCCAGTTTATATTCCTTGAGTTCCTCAGGAACCTCCATCCGATGTGCGCCCATACCCATAGTAACAAGGGTATAATAATCCTTTTTCTTTGTTGGAGGAATCAAACAGATATCTACATGAATATCCGGGGAAACCAGTTCGTGCCATACGTTTTCAAATTTTCCGTAGTACCTTTGAATATGTTTTTCTACGGTTTCCATTTCTTTGGAAGTATAATATTCTGCCGTTAAGTTGGTTTCCGAATGTTCCAGGCTGGAATCTATCATGTCAGAACGTTCCGACGAACGAACAGGGGTTCCGTCCTCGTTTAACCAGACTTGAAAATGCTGGCCGGTTTCTCCCGGGATGTGGTAAATAAGGCTGACCCGGTAGTCCAAATGAAACAGGACAGTATCTAATACACCGGTTTCTCCATTCCCGGTATCCTGCGTCAGCCAGTGGCCGTCGTCCAGATATGCTTTCTGCTGTTCCAGCCAACCGGGTTTCCGCTTGGAAAGTCCGGCTTCGTTCATCAGGAATACCAATTCTACTGAATGATCCTGCACAGAGTAGGGGAAACGGCAATAAGGGGAATCTTTTTGGTAACTGGAGGAATCG
>CALWKP010000148.1 GCA_944381295.1 uncultured Clostridia bacterium
TTTAGTGTTTGTGTACTATTGCTTGCAAGGCTTATTGTACCTCAGGGCATAAAACAAGGTTGCCCCAACTGCCTTTATAACGGTGATAACACCGCCCTGTATTCGTAAGGATCATCTTAATTTGTGATGCTGAAATGATGCCCAACTCTACAAACGCAGCTTATACGGCGCTATGAGAAGATCCAGGTGAAAACGGGAAATCGGTGAAAATACAGGCTTTTTCCGCGCTTCTATCAGCACTTCTAAGAAGTGAGGAAAGGGTTTTCGTCTATGAAATCAATTAAGAATAATACTATTGTTTTCAGACCGGAATAATTAGAGGAAAGCAACAAGAGGGCAGAGAAAGCCCGGCCCGATGGGTAGAAAATTAGAACTAGTTTCGCGGTAACCGCGATGGAAGTTATAGAAAAAATTGGATGAACCGTGCGTACGAGATAGGCGACGCCCGCTTGCACCGTTTGCATGCGGGCTTGTGACGGTTATGTCCTTACAACGATGGAGGTTATTTTGTGACGCAAAAAAATGAAAAAGCGGTAAAGGGTGACGCAGGGAAGAAGCAGCCTGCAAAGAAGAAGACGCAGTTATATCAAAAGATTGAGGTGCCGAAGAAAGCGCCGCGGAAAACAGCGGAAACGGAATCGGAAAAGAAAAAACGGCAGCCGAAACAGAGCAAAACGGAAACGAAAGGGAAGAATACTGCGAAAACGCCGCGGAAGAAAGCAGAAAACGCCAATTTGACGCTGCAATATCAAACGCCGGTGCCGAAGGAGCAGCTTGTCAGCCGGCAAGCGATTAAGCGGGAAACCCGGGGGAAATCCAGCCGTGGAAAGCAGGAAAAGCCATCCATCCGGATTTATTTCCTGGGAGGTTTGAACGAAATTGGGAAAAACATCACCGTATTTGAGTGTGAAGGCGATATGATTATCGTGGATTGCGGGATGGCGTTTCCGGATGGCGATATGTTTGGAGTAGACCTGGTACTGCCGGATTTCACGTTTATTGAGAAAAATGCGGATAAAATCCGGGGGATTGTGCTGACCCACGGTCATGAAGACCATATCGGGTCGCTGCCGTACTTGGAAAAGAAAGTCAATCTTCCGTTATACGGGACATCTTTGACATTGGGACTTGTAGAAGCTAAATTTAAGGAACATGGGCTGACAGGAAAGGTCAGCATGAATGTTGTAAAAACCGGGCAGACAGTAAAATTAGGCTGTATGGCAGTAGAATTTCTCCATGTGAACCATTCTGTGCCGGACGCGGTTGGATTAGCCATCCATTCGCCAGCGGGAACGATTGTGCATACCGGTGATTTCAAAATTGACTGCACACCAATCTGGGGGGACATGATCGATTTAGGGCGGTTCTCTCAGCTTGGGCAGGAAGGGGTTCTGGCTCTGCTGGCGGATTCCACAAACGCGGAACGTGCAGGATATACCATGACGGAACGTAATATTGACCGGACCTTTGACAGCTTGTTCAATCGGGCTGGAAAAAAGCGGATCATTATTGCGACGTTTGCATCGAATATCAGCCGGGTACAGCAGATCATTGACTGTGCGCTGTGCTATAAGAGAAAAGTGGCGTTTTCGGGCAGGAGTATGCTCAATGTGATGGGAATCGCAGTGGAACTGGGCTATCTGAACGTCCCAGATGGCGTACTGATTGATATTGATACCATCAGCCGTTATTCAGCGGAAGAGATCGTGTTGGTAACGACCGGAAGCCAAGGGGAACCCATGTCGGCGTTATCGCGGATGGCCTTTGCCGATCATAGAAAGGTGGAAGTAGGCCCTGGCGATTTCATTATCATTTCCGCGCGGCCTATTCCAGGAAATGAAAAAACGGTGGGCAACGTTGTGGATGAATTGCTCAAACGCGGCTGTGAAGTTATTTATGAATCGATGTATGAAGTGCATGTGTCCGGACACGCGTGTCAGGAAGAATTGAAGATCATGCAGGGAATCACCAAACCCAAATATTTTATTCCGGTCCATGGCGAACAGAAGCATTTACAGAAACATGCAGCACTTTCCCAGGCAATGGGAATGAAGCGTTCCAACATTTTTATCGGAAATATTGGGGATGTTGTCGAGCTGAACGAAGCCTATATGAAACCGTTGCCTCCTGTTCCAGCGGGTAGGGTTCTGGTGGATGGTCTTGGCGTTGGAGATGTGGGGAGCATTGTGTTGCGGGACCGCAAACATCTTGCGGAAGACGGGTTGATTGTGGTAGTATGTACTTTGAGTTCAGAGGACCGTCATGTGGTATCGGGGCCAGATCTGGTTTCGAGAGGGTTTGTGTATGTGAGGGAATCTGAACCGCTGCTTGAGGACGCGAAAGCGTTGGTATATGATGTCATTGAGGAAAGCGCATCCCAGGGGATACGCGATTGGGGAACGTTGAAAACGCGCGTTAAGGATGAATTATCGCGGCTGCTGTACGAACGTACGCGGCGCAGCCCCATGATCCTTCCTGTCATTATGGAAGTGTAAGCGAAGGAGAATGCCTCTTGAAAAGGAAAGTGTGGGTCTCGTCCCCGGTATTCTATATCCTCACAGGAGTGATGCTGATCACAGCGGGCCTGAGCTGGTTTTATAACAGCTTTGTGTTCTATGTGGAAATGGTGCTGTGCGCCTTGGGGATTATAGCGATTACGCTGGCAACATCATCGTTCAAAGCACATGTCAAAACTGCGGTAGGGGCGGCGCAGAAGGTATTGTCAGGTTCGGAATACCGGGCGCTGCAGGAATTTTCGATGCCGGTGGCAGTTGTCGGGGAAGCCGGGGATGTTATTTGGGTCAACAGTGCGTTTTCAGAAAGCGTCGGTGTGGACAAAGAATTCCACGGTGAGAATATCTATAAATTCCTGTATCCCAAAACGTTGGAAGAAGTGTACCAGGGAAATGGTACTGATGTGAAGATTGGCGAAAAACAATTTACTGTTTTTGCAGTAGCCACAGAGTATGGGGGAGTCCTGTACTTTGTGGACGATACATATTACAAAGAAATCAATCGCTTATACGATGAAAGCAGGCCAATCGTAGCGATCATAACGTTCGATAATCGGGAAGAACTTGCGAGGAACACGAGTGCAAACGAAGATGCACGGCTGGCATCGGAAGTAGAAAATGTGCTGCGGGATTGGTCACAGGAAATGGGCGGCTTTCTGAAAAAGAACAGCGGCGGCAGGTTCCTGGTGATGACAGATGAACTGCATATCCGGGAAGCTGTAGAAAAGCGGTTTGAGATCCTGGACAAAGTACGGGAGATCAAAGCAGGCGACCATGGGAACGCGACCATTTCGATCGGGATCGGCCGGGGTGCGTCGTCGCTGACAGAAAGTGATTTGTGGGCACGTCAGGCGCTGGATATGGCGCTTGGCCGCGGCGGCGACCAGGTGGCGATCAAGCAGAAGGATGACCAGTATGAATTTTTCGGAGGGTTATCCAAAGGTGTGGAGAAGCGCGATAAAGTGCGCACCCGGGTCATTGCGGCAACATTATCCGACCATATCAAGGCAAGCGACAACGTCCTGGTGATGGGGCACAAATTTTCCGATCTGGATTGTATCGGGGCTTCCGTAGGCATGTGGAGTGCGGTGAGCAAAGGGCTGAAAAAACCGGCATATATCGTGGTCAATCGTGCGCAAAGCCTGGCTTCGGCCCTGGTAGAAAGCATTGAACGGGCGAATGAAGATACCGTATTTGTTGATCCGCAAACGGCCATGGGGATGGTTACCGCCAAGACGATGCTGATCGTTGTGGACACTCATTCTCAGGATTTTGTGGAAAGCAATGAATTGATCGACGCGGTAGAACGTATCGTTGTCATCGACCATCACCGGATGATGGTGAAGCGGATCAGCAACGCGCTGATCTTCTACCATGAACCCTATGCGAGTTCGGCATCCGAGATGGTCACGGAACTGGTGCAGTATCTGGGAGAAAATACCCTGAGCCGATTGGAAGCAGAAGCGCTCTTGTCGGGGATCATGCTGGATACCAAGAATTTTGTCTTGAAGACTGGCGTGAGGACGTTTGAAGCGGCAGCCTATCTGCGCCGCCGGGGAGCGGACACCGTAGAAGTCAAACGGCTGTTCTCAAATTCGATCGATACGTATAAAGCCAAATATCAATTGGTATCGTCAGCGGAAATTTATAATAATTGTGCGATCGCCACAGCAGACGCCACCATACCGGACTTACGGATCGCGGCGGCACAGGCTGCCGACGAATTGCTTTCGATCCAAGGCGTCAACGCATCGTTTGTAATGTTCCCGGCAGGGGATAGCATCAGCGTTTCGGCGCGCAGCCTGGGCGACGTCAATGTACAGATCTTGATGGAAGACCTGGGGGGCGGAGGCCATTTGACAATGGCAGGCGCACAGCTGAAAGGGATCACGATGCAGGAAGCACGCGAACGGTTAATTAAGGTGTTGGACGACACATTGCCGCAGGCGAGCAAATTGCCGTCGGCTGGCAATGCGCAGGCTAAATAAACGCGAAAGCGAATGAGTAAATAAGGAAACTGATGGAGGAAAAACAGGATGAAGGTTATTTTATTAGAAGATGTAAAGGGAAGCGGAAAAAAAGGGGAACTGGTGAACGTTTCCGATGGATATGCGAGGAATTTCCTGTTCCCGAGGAAGTTGGCGAAAGAAGCAAATGCACAGGCGATGAATGAGCTGAAAAATGCGGAAGCAGCAAAAGCGCATCGTCAGGCGGTGGAATTGGCTGCGGCAAAAGAGGCTGCGGCAAAGCTGGAAGGCAAAAGCGTAAAGCTGTATGCGAACGCAGGCCAGGGTGGAAAGCTGTTCGGGTCGATCACAACAAAAGAAATTGCCGAGGAAATTAAGAAACAGCTCAAGGTTGAAGTGGACAAACGGAAAATTGATATGGAAGGCGATATCAAAGCGTTCGGGACCTACCCGTGCGAAGTGAAATTGTATACTGGCGTTTCGGCAAAGGTATACGCTGTGGTAGGGGAGAAAGAATAAGACGGGCAAAAATCCGGATAGGAAGGGGGAAGCCGCATGGATGTTCCAAATATTGCAGCAGTATACGATGGACTGAACCTGCCGTTCAGCCCGGAAGCGGAACAATCTGTATTGGGAGCGATTTTGCTGGATTCCTCCTGTCTGGACCGTGTAGCAGAAATCCTGCCGCGTCCGGATTATTTCCACCAGGTGAATCACGTAATGATTTATACAGTCATGCTCGAGATGTTCACGGTGGGAAAACCGGTCGATTTTGTTACTGTTCTTGAAAAACTGAAAGAATCGCAGTCGTTCGACGAAGCTTCCGGAAAGACTTATCTGATGCAATTGGCACAGATGGTCCCTTCGATTTCCAATGTGGAAACTTATGCGCGTATTGTGCGGGACAAATACGATATCCGGATGTTGATTCTGGCGGCGCGGGAAATTCTGGAAGACGCCGGTGATGGAGCAACGGATGCAGCAACGCTGCTGGATTCTGCGGAACAGCGCATATTTGACATTCGGCGTGGTAAAAATATGCAGGGGCTCCAGCGGATCGATGAAGTCATCATTGAGACGTTTGACCGTTTGGACCTGTTGAATTCCGAAGATCGAGACCTGTATAAAGGAGTGCCGACAGGGATTAAGGAACTGGATGACACGATTACAGGATTGAACCGTTCTGACTTGATTTTGTTGGCGGCGCGTCCTGGTATGGGGAAAACCAGTTTTGCCCTGAATATCGCGCGGCATGCAGCGGTGACGGCGCAGAAGAAAGTGGCGTATTTCTCGCTGGAAATGACGCGGGAGCAGCTTGCTTCGAGAATGTTGTCCACAGAAGCGCTGGTGGGCGGTACAAAATTGCGGACCGGGCAGCTTAACGAACGGGAATGGGCAAGCCTGATTGAAGCCGGAGACGTGCTGTCAAAGACGCAGATATATTTTGACGACAGCTCGGGGATTACTGTGCCGGCTATGAAAGCGAAACTGCGGCGCCTGCGCGACGTAGACCTGGTGATTATCGATTATTTGCAGCTGATGTCCGGGACCAGGAAAAATGAAGGCAACAGAGTCCAGGAAATTTCGGAGATTACCAGGAACTTGAAGATCATGGCAAAGGAATTGAATGTGCCGGTACTGACACTATCACAGCTTTCGCGTGAAAGTGAAAAGCGTACCACGCATCGGCCAGTGCTTTCCGACTTGAGGGATTCCGGTTCCATTGAACAGGATGCCGATATTGTGATGTTCCTCTACCGCGAAGATTATTATGCGGGTACCGGGGATACGGCTCCGGGAGAAGAAAGCGACCGGAACAGCGGGGAATGTATCGTTGCCAAGAACCGTCACGGTGAAACAAAGAATGTCCCACTGCATTGGCAGGGCGAATTTATGCGGTTTACCTCGCAGGAGGTACTTCGTCGTGAGTAAGGAAGAAAAAGTCAGGGTCATAGAAGCGGTGATCGCGCAGACCCTGGAAGAATATCAGATGCTGCCGGAGCACGGGCAGGTAATCCTGGGACTTTCCGGCGGAGCGGATTCCCTGTGTCTGGCACATTATCTGTACCGCCGGGGGATCCCTTTTTTCGCGGCGCACGTCAATCATGGCTTGCGCGGGGAGGCGTCGGACGCTGATGAAGCCTTTGTGCGGGAATGGTGTGGGCGTGCGGGGATTACCTTGCACGTGCTGAAAGCGGATGTCGCGGCGGAAGCCCGGAAAAATGGAGCCGGGCTGGAGGAATGCGGCAGGGAGGTCCGTTATCGCTTTTTTGCGTCGTTAGCTGCTGAGGAAGATAGGATTGCCACAGCACACACGTTATCGGACCAGACAGAGACTGTACTCTATCGACTGGCCAGAGGGACCGGGCTGCGTGGACTGTGCGGGATACCACCGGTACGCGGGAGGATTATCCGTCCGCTGTGCCGGGTTTCCCGGGAAGAGGTAGAAACCTACTGCGAGCATTATGCGTTGGAGTACGTGACGGATGCCAGCAATTTTACACGGGAATATGCCCGGAACAGAATTCGGTTGGATGTCATCCCGGGCCTGAAAACGGTAAATCCTGCTTTGGAAGAATCAGTTTCCCGGATGGTGCAAAGCCTGACAGAAGACGAAATCTATTTGTCAACATGTGCAAAAGAAGCCTTGGAACGCGCAGAAGCGGATGGATATTATCTTGCCGATCTCCTGGCACAGCTTCCAGTACCAATCAAAAATAGAGTGGTTGCCCAGGCGGTTTTTCGGCAAAGCGGGAGAAACATGGATGCAGAGCATATCCGGGCGGTGGCGGCGATTCTTGGAACAGGCGGCGCTGTTTCGGTGCCGGGCGGAGTGAATGTCCGTGTGGAACAGGGAAAACTGTTCGTTTTGTGCGGGAACGAAGCCAGCCGCTTGGAAAAAGTCCCTGCTGGATGTGTTTTGACAGAGGTCAATCAAGGACGAAAAGCCCAAATTGCAATCATTTCTGCAGAAGATTTCCAAAAACAAAGGAAAATTAATAATTTGTTGTTTAATAATTCTTTTGATTATGATACAATAACTTGTGAAATTTATTGGAGAACCCGGAAAGAGGGAGACGTCTTTCGTCCGGTAGGGCGGGGCGTCACCAAAAGCCTGAAAAAACTGTTCCAGGAAGCAAAGATCCCTGCTGCGTTGCGGAACGAAATACTTGTTCTGGAACAGGGGGGAGAGATCATCTGGATGGAAGGCTTTGGTCCTGCGGAAGGTTACCAGGCCACACCGCAGTCCCGCCGGGTAGCTCTGATTTTGATAAAGGAGAACTGAAATGTTAAACGACGTGCAGGAAGTCTTGTTCAGCGAGGAAAAGTTAGCCTCTATCGTCAAAGAGATGGGCAAAAAAATCAGCGAAGATTATCGGGACAAAAACCTGTTATTGGTCAGCGTTCTGAAAGGTTCGGTCGTATTTATGGCAGATTTGATGCGTGCGATCGAAATCCCGTGCCGGGTAGACTTTATGTCGGTGTCAAGTTACGGTGCCGGGGTGAAGACGTCTGGTATAGTAAAGATCGTGAAAGACTTGGATATCCCGTTGGAAGGTTTTGATGTCCTGGTGGTAGAAGATATCCTGGATAGCGGGATGACACTGAGCTACATACTGGAGCTGCTGCGTTCGCGTAATCCGAGGAGTATCCGCTTGTGTACGTTGCTTGACAAGCCGGAGAGGCGTACAGCAAACGTGACAGCCGATTATGTAGGCGCTGCGGTACCGGATGAATTCATTATTGGATATGGGCTCGACTATGATGAGAAATACAGGAACCTGCCGTTTGTCGGCGTTTTAAAGCCAGAGGTATACGGCGGCTGAACCGCGGCCGAGGGTATACGACCACGAAGGAGTGAAACAACTGTTGGATAACAAGAAAACGCTGCGGAACCTCGCTATTTATCTGGGGATTCCCATTATTATCGTGATAGTGCTGCTATTCATGACAAAAGGGATGATGCAGCCGCAGAAAACGTACTCATTTTCTGAGATCGTGGGATTTTTCCGTGATCAGAAGGTTACAGAATATTCCATGAACCTTGGCAGCGGCGAGATGCAGTTGACCGTGTTGGATGAGACAGGTAATCCGAAAAAGATCACCTATATGGCGCCGGATGTCGGGCTGATGTATGAGGAGACAAAAGAATACGTCAAGGAATATGATGAGGCGCATCCCGGGAAAGAGATGGTCCGGGATTATCAGGCTCCGGCGGATACATCGTTCCTGATGAATTTCCTGCCGATGATTATTCTGTTTGCGATCATGATTCTGTTCTGGTGGTTCATGATGAAGCGATTGAACGCCAGCATGGGCGATGCCGGAAAGCAGATGAACTTTGGCAAAGCGAAGATCAAGCAGATGGCGGATGAAAAGCGCAAGACCACGTTTGCAGATGTTGCGGGTGCCGATGAAGAAAA
Organism: uncultured Clostridia bacterium; assembly: GCA_944381295.1. Classification (GTDB taxonomy): domain Bacteria; phylum Bacillota; class Clostridia; order Oscillospirales; family Acutalibacteraceae; genus CALWKP01. Next base: position 8,905 of record CALWKP010000148.1, read on the forward strand.
AGAAGAACTTCGGGAGATCGTAGAATTCCTGAAAAATCCGAAGAAATATAACGAATTGGGGGCACGTATTCCGAAAGGGGTACTTTTGGTGGGCCCTCCGGGTACCGGTAAAACGCTGCTTGCCAGAGCAGTGGCAGGGGAAGCAGGGGTACCGTTCTTCTCGATTTCCGGTTCGGACTTTGTAGAAATGTTCGTCGGTGTTGGTGCATCGCGTGTGCGTGATTTGTTTGACCAGGCGAAAAAGAATTCTCCATGTATCATTTTTATTGATGAAATCGATGCGGTTGGCCGTCAGCGCGGCGCTGGACTGGGCGGCGGGCACGATGAACGTGAACAGACCTTGAACCAGTTGCTGGTGGAAATGGACGGTTTTGGCGCGAACGAAGGCGTCATCATGATTGCGGCGACGAACCGGCCGGATATACTTGACCCGGCGTTGATGCGTCCCGGACGTTTTGACCGCCAGGTGATGGTAGGCTATCCGGATATTAAGGGCCGCGAAGAGATTTTGAAGGTACACGCGAGAGGCAAGCCGATTGCGCCAAACGTGAAGCTGAAAACGATCGCGCAGTCTACGGCTGGCTTTACCGGCGCAGATTTGGAAAACCTGCTGAATGAAGCAGCGTTGCTGGCTGCCCGGAAGAATCTGAAAGCGATCACCATGACGGAGATCGAAGAAGCGACGATCAAGGTCGTTGTAGGTACGGAAAAGAAGAGCCATGTGATGACGGAAAAGGAAAAGACCCTGACGGCATATCACGAAGGCGGCCATGCAGTAGCGACATATTATTGCCCGACACAGGACCCGGTGCACCAGATTTCAATTATCCCGCGTGGGATGGCAGGCGGTTATACGATGCAGCTGCCCACAGAGGATCGTTCCTATAAGAGCAAGAAGGAAATGCTGGATAGCTTGATTGTTCTGCTTGGCGGACGTGTTGCAGAAGCGCTGGTGCTGGACGATATTTCCACAGGTGCGTCGAATGATATTGAACGTGCGACAAAGACAGCGCGTTCCGTGGTGACAAAATATGGTATGAGCGATACGCTTGGACCGATCACTTATGGAGCGGACAGCTCGGAACCGTTTTTGGGCCGCGATATGGGGCATATTCGGGATTACTCAGAGACAACGGCTTCTGCCATTGATACCGAGATCAAAACCATCATGTCCAATGCGTACCAGAAAACAGAGAACATTTTGCGGGAACATATTGATAAGCTGCATGAAGTAGCACGGTATTTGTTCCTGCATGAAAAGATGACGGGTGAAGAGTTCCGGGAACTGATGGAAAAGGGACCGGAAACAGATTCCAAAGAAGAAGCTCCGGTAGAAAACACCGCATCCGCGGCAGAGATACCTCAGGATACCAGTGGAGCGGAAACAACGGAAACGTCGGAAGAATGAACCTTGAGGGAAATGTTTTAACGCATTTCCCTTTTTCTTCTGAATAGCAGGAATCAGAAAAGCGTCCTGAACACAGACTTCCCACCCGGCCTCCGTTGAATGCGGTAGCCGGGGTTTCCTTACGGGAAGAATGTTTTCTGTGATTTTTGAGGAAAGTCCCAGTGCAGCGGGAACAGGATAAGGGAGGAACACTATGGCAAAAAAAGCGGCTTACGGCAATGAAAGTATTTCTTCGCTGAAGGGAGCCGACAGGGTCCGGAAACGTCCGGCGGTTATTTTCGGGTCGGACGGGATTGAGGGCTGTGAGCATTCAATTTTTGAAATATTATCCAACTCGATTGACGAAGCCCGTGAAGGATACGGGAAAAAGATCACGGTCACGCGGTATGCAGACCTTTCGGTAGAAGTGGAAGATCACGGGCGGGGATGCCCGGTAGACTACAACCCAAGAGAAGGCCGGTATAACTGGGAACTGGCGTTCTGTGAAATGTATGCAGGCGGGAAATACCACAACGATTCCGATGGAAGCTATGAATACTCCTTGGGATTGAACGGACTGGGACTTTGTGCCACACAATATGCTTCGGAATATATGGATGTGGAGATTCGCAACGGCGGTTTTTTATACCGTCTGCATTTTGAAAAGGGAGAAAATATCGGCGGGCTGAAAAAAGAACCGTACAATAAAAAAGATACCGGGACAAAAATCCGCTGGAAACCAGATTTAGAAGTGTTTACCGATATCAATGTACCCGCCGATTATTATTTGGAAACGTTGAAACGGCAGGCGGTGGTGAATGCCGGGATCACCTTCCTGTTCCGGAACCAGACGGGGAATTCTTTTGAAACGACGGAATTTTGTTATCAGGATGGCATAGTCGATCATGCGAAAGAGCTGGCAGGGGAAGACGCCCTGACACCGGTACAATTCTGGCAGACGGAGCGGAAGGTCCGCGACCGGGAGGACAAGCCGGAATACAAGACGAAGATCAATGTGGCGGTGGCGTTCTCCAACCGGAACCATCAGATCGAATACTATCACAATTCCAGCTGGCTGGAACATGGCGGTGCGCCGGATAAGGCAGTGCGCAACGCATTCGTATATCAAATCGACGCCTATTTGAAACAGGCGGGAAAATACAATAAAAATGAAAGTAAGATTACCTACGCCGACGTGGAGGACTGCCTGATTCTGGTGATTTCGTCCTTTTCGAACCGTACCTCGTATGAAAACCAGACAAAAAAGGCAATTACCAATAAAGGAATCCAGGAAGCCATGACGGAAATGCTCCGGCACCAGTTGGAAGTTTATTTTATTGAAAATCCATTGGATGCGGAAAAAATAGCAGGACAGGTGCTGATTAATAAAAGGAGCAGAGAGGACGCGGAAAAAACGCGGCTGAACCTGAAAAAGAAACTCACGACCAACATGGATGTGACAAGCAGGGTCGCCAAATTTGTGGACTGCCGCAGCCGGGATGCTTCTGAAAGGGAAATCTATATCGTGGAGGGGGACTCCGCGTTGGGTGCGTGCAAGCAGGCGCGGGACCCGGATTTCCAGGCGATCATGCCGATTCGCGGAAAGATTCTGAATTGTTTAAAAGCAGATTATGACAAGATTTTCAAAAGTGATATCATCACCGATCTCATGAAAGTGCTTGGCTGTGGGGTAGAAGTCAAGTCAAAGGCGAATAAAGACCTGTCCTCGTTTGACCTTTCGTTGCTGCGCTGGAACAAAATCATTCTCTGTACCGATGCCGATTATGATGGGTTTCAGATTCGCACGCTGCTTTTGACGATGTTGTATCGCCTGACGCCGACCTTGATACAGGAAGGTCGGGTATTTATTGCAGAATCGCCGTTGTTTGAGATCACGACCAAGGATGAAACGTATTTCGCCTATACGGAAAAGGAAAAAGAAGATATCCTGAAACAGCTGGAAGGCAAAAAGTATACGCTCCAGCGGTCGAAAGGGCTTGGCGAAAACGAACCGGATATGATGAACCTGACGACGATGAACCCGGCGACACGCCGTTTGATTAAGGTTCTGCCGGAAGATGTGGAACGGACAGCAGAGATGTTTGATCTATTGTTAGGGGATAACCTGAGCGGACGGAAAGATTATATCGCAGAAAAAGGATATTTGTATCTGGATGCAGTAGACGTGAGCTGATGAAAGAGAATTTGATTTGGAGTGGAAACGAATGCCGAAAAAGAGAACGGAAAAAGAAAAAACGCAATCGAAGATGCATGGGGTGATTGCAGGAGCGGGCGAAGTGATGGAACAGCGCATTACAGAGACATTGGAACAGAACTACATGCCCTATGCGATGAGCGTGATCCTGTCGCGTGCAATCCCGGAGATCGTCGGGTTCAAGCATTCCCACACGAAGCTGCTCTACACCATGTACAAGATGGGGCTGTTGGGCAGCGCGCGGACCAAAAGCGCAAATATTGTAGGCCAGACCATGAAGCTGAACCCGCACGGAGAATCCGCGATTTACGACACGATGGTACGCTTGAGCCGCGGGTATGAGGCGCTGCTGCATCCGTTTGTGGATTCCAAGGGGAATTTCGGGAAATTTTATTCGCGGGATATGGCCTGGGCGGCGTCTCGGTATACGGAAGCACGTCTGGATGCGATTTGTCAGGAACTGTTCCGGGATATCGATAAGGACACGGTCGATTTTGTAGACAACTATGACAATACGATGAAGGAGCCTACCCTGCTGCCGGCAACCTTCCCGTCAATCCTGGTAAATGCCAATACAGGGATTGCGGTTGGTATGGCAAGCTCGATCTGCACGTTCAACTTGGCAGAGGCGTGCCAGACGACGATTGCGCTGATGCGTGATCCGGAATGCGAGATTGAAGAGACCCTTTTGGCGCCTGATTTTCCGGGAGGAGGGCAGGCAATTTATGACCGAGCCCAGATTTCAGAGATTTACCGGACAGGCCGCGGTGGGATTAAAATACGTTCCCGGTACAGTTATGATAAGTCTGCGAATTGTATTGACGTGACGCAAATTTCTCCGACCACAACGGTGGAAGCGATTGTAGAAAAAGTAGTGGACCTTGTGAAGCAGGGAAAACTGAAAGAAGTGGCTGATATCCGCGACGAGACGGGCCTGGATGGGTTAAAGATCACCATAGACCTCAAAAGAGGGGTGGAACCGGAAAAATTAATGCAAAAACTGTTCCGGATGACGCCGCTGGAAGATACGTTCTCGTGTAATTTCAACGTGCTGATTGCAGGGGTACCGCGGGTAATGGGAGTCCGGGAACTGCTGGAAGAATGGATTGCGTTCCGGATCGAGTGTGTGCGCAGGCGTACGCATTATGATCTTGTGCGGAAACAGGAAAAGCTTCACCTGCTGGAAGGCTTACAGGCGATTTTGCTGGATATCGATAAGGCGATAGAAATTGTCCGGGAAACGGAAGAAGAGTCAGAAGTTGTGCCGAACCTGATGATCGGCTTTGGCATTGATGAAACGCAGGCAGAATTTGTCGCGGAGATCAAGCTGCGCCATTTGAACCGGGAATATATCCTCAAGAGGACCGAGGAGATCACAGAGCTGCAAAAAGAGATTGCAGAATTGCAGTCGGTTTTGGACAGCAAAGCGAAGGTCAAGGGCATTATTGTCGGTGAATTGCAAAATGTCGCAAAAAAATATGGACAGCCTCGGAAAACGATGATTCTGTATGCGGATGAGATGGAAGAAGAAAGTGTGGAAGAGGAAGTGCCGGATTACCCGGTAAATCTATTTTTCACGAAAGATGGGTATTTCAAGAAGATCACCCCGCAATCTCTGCGCATGAGCGGAGAGCAGAAACTGAAAGAGGGCGACAGTGTCTCACAGCAAATCGAATCGACGAATGCATCAGACCTGTTGTTTTTCACAGATCATTGCCAGGTGTATAAAGCAAAAGCAGCGGATTTTCCGGATACCAAAGCGAGCGTTCTGGGGGAATATATCCCGGCGAAACTGGGGATGGAAGAAGGGGAAAACGCTGTATACATGGCGGTGACAAAGGAATACGGCGGATATGTATTGTTTTTCTTTGAAAACGGGAAAGCGGCGAAAGTGGAAATGTCAGCGTATATGACAAAGACGAACCGCCGAAAACTGTTGAATTCTTATAGTGATAAAGCCCCACTGAGCGCGATGTATTATATACAGGAAGACGGGGAATTTTTGCTGACATCATCACAAGGACGGTTGCTGTTGTTCCATACCGGGGCGATACAGCCAAAGACTACACGGAATACACAGGGCGTTGCAGTAATGACATTGAAGCGTGGACAGAGGCTGCTGCAGGCAGAACCGTATGCAGAAGGAAGGCTAAAAAATCCGGACCGTTATCGAAAGAATATTCCGGCAACGGGAGCGCTTCCCAACTCGCAGGAACTGGAAGGGGAACAGTTAAAGCTGTAAAAAAGCGAACCGCCCCGGGGAGAAACGCTCCGGAGCGGTTGCGGCTGGCTGAAACGGCAAACGCACAGTTCATTTCAGCCGCCACAATTACTATTCCTCAAAAAGAAAGGAATATGCAAAAAAGTTTCGGGAAGTCTTGAAATAAGGCAATAAATATGGTATGATAATCAAAGTTGTCAATGATTTTCGGAGGTGCGGCTATGAATGCCTTGCAGTTGATTTTTGGAATTATATTGTTGTTGTTCTCCATTGCGATCATTATCATTGTACTGCTTCAGGAAGGCCACCAGCAGAACTTAGGTGCAATTACCGGCGGCGCAGATACCTTTCTGTCGAAGAATAAAGCGCGTTCCGTAGATGCGTTTTTGGCCCGTTGGACGAAGGTGATTGCAATTGGCTTTTTTGTACTGGTAGGCGTGATCAATGTTGTAATGTTCTTTACCAGTGGACAATAAGAATCAAAAATCGGACTTGCCCCGCTTTCTGGAAAGCGGGGCTTTTTGTCTTGTCTTGGGAAAACTAAAAAGATACGGATTATTTTGAAATTTGCGCGAAGTAGGGCGGTTATGGAGAACAGTGCAAGGATGCTTTGAAAGGATGGGCGGCAGGCGGTCGCCCAAAACAGAATTTAGGAGGAATTATGAAAGGTCAGTTACAAGAAAAAATTTTGCATGAACTGCAAAAAAGCGGACGTGCCATGCATTCACGGGAATTATACCGCAGATGCGGAGGAAAAAACCGAGAGGCTTATCACCGTGCGCTGGAAGCATTGCAGAAAGATGGCCGAGTGAGAGTTGGAAAACGAAACATGCTTCGGCTGACAAAGACAGAACGTCCGGCGAAAATTTCCCCGGAAATTCGAGGGCAGATTTCTGCGGTGATCGTGTCGCAGTCAAAAGGATTTGCTTTTGCCCGGTCGGAAGAAAATGGGCAGGACTATTTTATTTATACAGGAAATTTAAAAGGTGCGATGGCCGGGGACCAGGTCCTGTTGAAAAATGTGAGGAATTCGGAGCGTGGACCG